>NZ_JBKQOT010000022.1:0-4711 GCF_052145395.1 Roseiarcus sp. | reverse complement strand
CGCGCTTAACAGGTCGGGAGCGCCCGGCTGGACTCCAAGCCCGGACGACCGCCTGACCCCGCTCCCGGACGGGACATGGGCCGGATTCCTCGACAGCGCCGAAGACGGGCTCCAGTATCTGTTCTGGGTCGACGGCGAAGCCTCGCAAGGGCCCAAGCGCGACCCTTATGCGCGCGAACTGACGCTGACGCCCGCCTTCCCGGCTTCCTATTGCATCCTTCGCGACCCGGCGGCCTATCCTTGGCATGACGGGGCCTGGAGGCCACCGGATTTCAGCAAGTTGATCATTTATCAGCTGCACATCGGCACGTGGTGGGCGGTGGATGCGACCGGCGCTCAAGCGCGCGCGTCGCGGGGAGGCCGCTTTCTCGACGTCGCCACGCGTCTCGGCTACCTCCGCGACCTCGGCATCACCGCCGTTCAGCTCCTGCCAATCCAGGAATTCGAGACGGAATTCAGCGAAGGGTACAACGGCGTCGACTATTTCTCGCCCGAGCAACGCTACCAGGTGGGCGACGACGCCGATCTCGCGCGCTATCTTGGGCAGATCAACGCGACGCTCGCTAAGTTTGGCGCCGGGCCGCTGACCCTCGAAGAGCTTCGGCCGGGCGTCAATCAGCTGAAATGCCTGATCGATCTCGCGCACCTGCATGGCGTTGCCGTCATCTTCGATCTTGTCTACGATCATGCCGGCGGCGGCTTCGACCCGCAGAGCCTCTATTTCTACGACCGATCTCCCGACGGCGATCAAAACAACAGCCTCTACTTCACCAATCAGGGCTGGGCCGGCGGCTTGGTGTTTGCTTACGGGAACGCCAACGTCAGGCAATTCCTCATCGACAACGCCTCGGCCTTCATCAAGGAGTATCGGATCGACGGAATCCGCTACGACGCGGTGAGAGTCATCTCGGACAATCGGCCTGCGGGAGCCGAACTCTGCCAGGACATAACGAGCACCGTGCGCTTCATCCGGCCGTCCGCCATCCAGATCGCCGAATACTGGGACCGGGATCGCGCCTTTCCGGTCACGCCGACGCCGGCCGGCCTCGGCTTCGACGCGACGCTCGGCGACGCGTTCCGGGACGCCGTGCGCGGCCTTCTGACGCAGGCCGCGGGCGGGGCGGGCGCCCAGCTCGAGCTTGACCCTGTCGCCGCCGCGCTCGACCTGCCGGCCGGCTACGACGCCGCGTGGCGTCTGGTGCAGTGTCTCGAAAACCACGACCTTACCTACCTCGGGCATGACGGCGCGGCCCGCGTCGCCATGCTCGCTGATCCGGCCGACCGGCAATCCTGGTACGCACGCAGCCGCAGCCGAGCCGCGGCGGCGCTCTTGTTCGCGGCGCCCGGAATCCCGGCGCTTTTCATGGGCCAGGAGATCCTCGAGGACAAGCTCTGGTGCGACGACGAAAAGAACCATCCGGGCCATCTGATCTGGTGGGATGGGCTCGCCACGGAGCCGACGATGGCCGACTATCGACGCTTCATGCGCGATCTGATCGCGCTGAGACGACGGCAGCCGGCGCTCAACGCGGACGGCGTGCGCGCGTCGCGCGTCAATGATTTCGATCGGCTGATCGTTGTCCATCGCTGGGTCGCCGACGGCAGGGGTCAGGACGTCGTGGCGGTGGTGAGCTTCGACGAGCAGCCGAAGTACGACTACCGCGTAGGGTTGCCGCGGGACGGCGAGTGGATCGAGCTCTTCAATACCGACTATTACGACGGCTTTCCCAATCCTCAGCCGATCGGCAACGGGGGAATCGTCTACGCGGACGGCCCGGCGCTCGACGGCTTCGCGCAGTCGGCCGCGATCACCGTCCCGCCAAACGGCGCACTCTTTTTTCGCGCCGCGGACTCGTAGAAGCCGGCAGGTGCGCCCGGCGCAACGAGGCTGGTTCGGAGGGAACCGGCCGGAACGGCGCGGCGAGGGAGAGCGGCCGGCGCGAAGGAAAGCTCCTTCCTGCCTTGCCCAGCGTCCGATCATTGTCGGCGGGGCCGTGAAATCGGGGTTAACTGCGCCCCCTTGCGGGGCGCCGGCGCGCCGGCTAGCCGGCCATGAGTCCGACTCTGGCGCATTTGGTCAGCATCTCATCGAGCTGCGCCGAAGCCTCAGTTACGCAAACGTCGTGACGCCGGGCGATTTCGAGCTTGAGTTCGCCGCGGGTGCGCGTTCCGTCGATCAGCGGGATTAAGGTTCAATGACCGCTTCACGTGTGAATCGAATTTGAACAATGACCCCTCTGGTCGCATCATAGGTCCGCCAAACCAAGGGCTTAGCAGCGTGACACCTCGCCGATCGGCGTCGAAACTCCATGCCGATTGACACCAAACAATGCGGAGAAGAGGCGGGGCGGTCCTGAAACGGGCCTGTGGCGAGCTTGCGCATGCGAGCGGTTCGATCGGGCTGGAAGCTATCGCAGTGACGGCTCGGTTCGGCCTGGACGCGGCTTTGCCGGACATTCTCATGGCGCCGGCCGCGTCGAACGGTGGGCAGGACTGCTCTCACCCATAAGGCGCACGGCTCACGGACCTGCGCGTCTTCAGCGAGCTGCCGAGCCTCTACCCGGAGGCTGAGGCGCAAGCCAAGCGGCGGGTCCGCGAACCCGAGCCGATGCCGCAGTGAAGCGTCATGCGC
The DNA here is from genome assembly GCF_052145395.1 of Roseiarcus sp. NCBI lineage: Bacteria > Pseudomonadati > Pseudomonadota > Alphaproteobacteria > Hyphomicrobiales > Roseiarcaceae > Roseiarcus > Roseiarcus sp. The sequence continues at coordinate 2,079 of NZ_JBKQOT010000022.1, read as the reverse complement.
AATGGACTTTCCCGCGCGTTAGCGCGAGGGTGCCGCGCAGGCTAAGGGGGGATGCGTTTCGGCAAGCTGGGCATCAGCCCGTGACCACTCTGCTCATCAGCCACCCCGCGTGCCTGGCGCATGACATGGGCGAGGGACATCCCGAACAGCCTGACCGTTTGCGGGCGATCGACCGGGCATTGGAGAGCGAGGTCTTCCAGATGCTGGCGCGCGACGTCGCGCCGCGCGCCGAGTTTTCGGAGATCGCCCGCGTCCATCCGTTCGACTATATCGAAGCGATCCGCGCGGCGACGCCGACGCAGGGACACACGGCCATCGACGACGAGACCTCGATCTCGCCCGGCTCGTTCGAGGCCGCGCTCCGCTCGGCGGGGGGCGCGATATTCGCAGTCGACGAGGTGATGACCCGCAAGGTCAGAAACGCCTTCGTCGCCACGCGGCCGCCGGGCCATCATGCTGAAGTCGCGATGCCGATGGGCTTCTGTTTCTTCAACAACGCGGCCATTGCCGCGCGTCACGCGCAGGCGATCTATGGCGCTAAGCGCGTCGCGATCGTCGATTTCGACGTCCATCACGGCAACGGCACGCAGCACACCTTCTGGGACGACCGGAACGTTATGTACGCATCGACCCATGAGATGCCGCTCTTTCCCGGCACGGGGGAGATCGGGGACCGAGGCGCGCACGATCAGATCGTAAACGCTCCCTTGCGCGCCGGCGACGGGGGCGAAGCCTTCCGCGAGGCGATGGAATCTGCGATCCTGCCGCGCATCGCCGACTTCGCGCCCGATCTCATCGTCATCTCGGCCGGCTTCGACGGCCACCGCCTCGATCCGCTCGGTAACCTCAATCTCGTCGAGGCGGACTTTGTTTGGGTGACGCGGAGCGTAATGGAAATCGCCCAGAGGCGCTGCGGAAGCCGCATCGTGTCGGTGCTGGAGGGCGGCTACGACCTCAACGCCCTGGCGCGCTCGGTGGCCGCGCATGTGCTCGCGTTGATGGAGGGGTGAGGCGCGGTTTTTCGACGGCCTTATCGGGGCGGGGTTGGGCCTCTGCTGCTCGTCCCCGTCTTGCCGCGCTTCACCGAGCTTTCCGCTGGTCGAGATCGAAGTCGCGGTCGACGATCATTTCGTCAATGTGAGCCCCTCGAAAGCCTTATCGCGCCCGTTCCAACATAATCCACCCGCCCCAAATTCTGCCCCGGTTACACAAATTGGGTAAAAAAACGCCCGCGTTGCGTATTAACCGCAACGACCACACCCTTGAAGTTCGCGGCGACTTGACGTTTCATTGCGCTCTAGAACGACTGTTGCCCTAGATCGGGGGAGCCATAATGGCACTGCATTGGGCGATCGTTGGTGTCTTCATTGGGATCGGTCTTCTACTTCCAATAAGAGTGCTTGGGTTTCTTCTTGATCAAAAGATAAATGTCATTATATCCGTAGTTGTTGTTTCTATATTTATGAAATCAGTGAGAGAAAGCGATCCATATATGGTGGATCCTGAGGGGGTGCAAGCGGTAGCTTGCTTCATGGTTTTCGTGATCTTGTTTGGGCTTCAACAGGTATTCATTCTAAAGCGGCGAACTATAGTCCAGGAATTTCTAGATAGATTCGGGAATGATGAATAGAGCGCAGGGGTCGTTCATTGATGCGTGATGCGTCATGGAATTTCTCAAGCGCCTCTTCGGCTTGGGCAGTAAAAATGGTTCTAACATCCATGTTTCTCCTGCGAATGGCTTAGGACGTCCTTCCTCTACTTCCGTTCCTGTGAGTCAATCTCGGCCCGAAAGCTAACACACAAGAGTCGTCAGTAAGTCGATTAGGGCACGCCGACATCGCCACGTTAACGAGTTGGGAGTGGGCAAGCGGCTAAACGCCGACCATGTCGACTTGCCGTGTCCCTCTGTATCGCCGCCATGGTTTCCGCCAGTAGTGATCAGCTACGCCGTGCGGCCAGAGGGCGGTGCCGATCGGCTGAATGTCAAAAGAATAGTCACTGCACGTTTCGGTTACGCTCGAAGGCGGAGGAGAGCGCGATCGCCTGCGCCCGGTCTCTTACCCTAAGCTTGCGCAGCAC
>NZ_JBKQOT010000021.1:0-9390 GCF_052145395.1 Roseiarcus sp. | reverse complement strand
ATTTTCTCGGCCAGCATGTCCATGGCGATCTCGGAGGCCAGGAACGACTGCGGCGAGCCGTAAGCGCGGAACGCCGATCCCCACGCATGGTTGGTGGCGATCGTGCGGCCGTGGCCGCGGATGTTCTCGAGATGGTAGCCCGCGCCGATGAACTGAGCCTGGCGGACCGTCAAAAGGTCGCCGAACTCGGAGTACGGCCCGTGGTCGATCCACCAGTCGGTCTCCATCGCGGTCAGCTTGCCTTCCGCGTTGCAGGCCAGCTTGATGTTGACGTTTCCGGGCGAGCGCTTACCGGTATAGGTGATATTCTGATACTGGCTGTAGACCAGCGATACCGGTCTCCCGGTGGCGAGCGCGGCGACGCCGAGCAGAGCCTCCATCGTCGGCGAGAACTTGTAGCCGAACGTCCCGCCGGACGGATTCTGGATGAGCCGGAGCTTCTCCGGCGCCACCCCGATTCCCGGGCAAATCATCGCATGATGCAGATGGATGCCGATGCTCTTCGACTGGATCGTCAGCACGCCGTCTTCGTCGATGTAGGCGACGCCGCAATCCGGCTCCAGATGCAGATGGGGCTGGCGGCTGCAGTAGGTCGTGATGTCGACCGTCGCCTTGGCCTTTTCGAAGAAGGCCTTGGTTTCGTCGCCCTTCACCACGCCCTGCTCATAGTAGACGTTCGGCACGCCGGGGTGGATCTCGATTGCATCGGGCGCCAGCGCCGCAAAGCCGGACATGTACGCGGGCAGAACTTCGAGGTCGACCTTGACCTTGTCGGCCGCCGCGCGCGCGTGCTCCACCGTGTCGGCGGCTACGATCGCGATCGCGTCACCGAACTGGAACACCTTCTCCTTGCACAGGATCGGGCGGTCCCAGCCGTCGCCCTTGTTGGTCGGGAAGGTGATGAGGCCGGTGATGGCGTTCTTGCCCTTCACATCCTTCCAGGTGATGACCTTCGCGACGCCCGGCATCCTGTCGGCTTCGCTGGTGTCGATCCCCTTGATGAGGGCGTGCGACACCTTCGCCTGGACCAGCGCGAGACGCAGCGTGTTCGCCGGCATGCGCAGGGCCACGTCGGCGCCGAAGTCCCACGCGCCCGTGACCTTGGCGAGCGCCGACGGACGCTGATAGCGCGTGCCGAGGATCGAGCCGTTGTCCTTGACCTTGGCCATGACCTGGTCAGCCGTCAGCTCACCGCGCAGCATCGACGCCGCGTCCATCACAGCGTCGATGAGTTGCTTGTAGCCGGTGCAACGGCAGAGATTGCGGTTGCGATTGAACCACGCCCGCACCGCTGCGCGCGTCGGCGACAGGTTGTGGTCGAGCAACACTTTGGCGGACATGATGAAGCCCGGCGTACAGACGCCGCACTGCGCGCCGCCGTGCGCCATCCAGGCGACCTGCAGCGGATGCAGGTCGCCGGGCGTCCCGAGGCCCTCGATGGTGAGGATCTTCGCACCCGGCGCCAGCTTCTCGAGCTTTGTCGTGCAGCAGCGGTCGGGCTTGCCGTCGATGATCACCGTGCATGCGCCGCACTGTCCGTCCTCGCAGCAGATCTTGCAGCCGGTGAGCAGCATCTGCTCGCGCAGGACCTGGGCCAGCGTGGCGGTTTTCTCGGCGACGATCCAGCGGTCGACGCCGTTCACGTTCAATAATGTTCGTTTCATGGCCTTCCTCCATCAGGTGTTCGCCGCCACCCAGCGACCGGAGCGGCCTCGCCCTTCACGGCGGGCCGCAGCTCGATCGCAGCGTCTTGGCGGTCTGGCCTGTTTTGTGAGATCTTCCGTCCGATGGCCTGAGCCACGTCGGTCATGTTGCTCATGAGCGCGCGCGCGGCTTCGACATGGCGGATCTCAGAGACCATCTCCGCAACCACGGAGATCGCGATTTCCTCCGCCGTGGCCGCGCCGATGTTGAGACCGACGGGCGCGTGAACCCGGCTCAACTGGTCGTCTGTGACGCCTTCGGTCTTCAGCTTGTGGTAGACGAACTGGACTTTGCGCCGGGAGCCGATCATGCCGATGTAGAACGCCGGCGTGTCGATCGCCCAGCGCAGCGCTCGGGCGTCGAGTTCGTGGCTGCGTCCGGCGATGAAGATGAGCGCGTTGGCGTTCGGCTTCAGGGCGGCGAGCGTCGTATCGATGTCGCCGGCGTGGATCGCGCGCGCGCCCGGGAACCTTTCGGCGCAGGCGAATTCCGGCCGGTCGTCGATCACCTCGACGTCGATCCGCGCAATCCGTGCCGCGGCGGCGGTGAGCGCTCCGACATGGCCCGCGCCGAAGAGATAGGCGAGCGGCGCCGGCCGGACCGGCTCGATGAACACATTCAGGCTGCCGCCGCAGACCATGCCGATGTCCATGCGCGGATTCTCGTGCAGATCGAACGAAGCGAGCTTCGGCCTGCCGGAGGCGAGGACCCGCTTCGCCTCCTCGATCACCGCGGCCTCCGCGGCGCCGCCGCCGACGGTGCCGACGATGCTTCCGTCCTCGCGCAAGAGCAGCTTCGCCGTGGCGTGAGAGGGAACCGAGCCGACGGCGTTGACGATCGTCGCCAGCACGCACATGCGGCCGGCGTTCCGCTCGCGAATGAGTTCCTCGTAAACGTCCATGATTTCCGCCTCCCGAGCGCGGAGACTTGGCCGGGCGCTCGCGCCCGGCGGACGGCCGCGATCACGCCGCTTCTTCGAGCTTTTCGATGCATCCGGCCTGACACACTTCGACGCATTGCGGGCTGTCGAAGTCGCCCTCGCATTCCTTGCATTTGTTGGGATCGATCTTGAACAGCTTGCCCTTGTGCGAGATCGCCTTGTTGGGACACTCGCCCTCGCAGGCGCCACAGCCCGTGCATTGATCGGTGATGATCTTCATGGCCATTGCTAAACTCCTTCTTTTCATGCGGCGTCCCGGGCGCGAGCCCGGGCCACGCGCGGTTTCAGCGCTCCGTGCAGGACACGCACGGGTCGATGCTGTTGACGATGATGGCGATGTCCGCGATCTTGGCGTCCTTGAGCATGAAGCGCAGCGCGTCCCAGTTGGGGAAGCTGGGCACGCGCCATTTCACCCGCTCGGACTCGTCGGCGCCGTTGGTCTTGAGGAAGTAGACAAGTTCGCCGCGCGGGGCCTCGCACTTGCCCATCGCGCGTCCCGCCGGGATGTCGGGACGGTCGGCGAGGCGCACGGGGCCGTCCGGCAGATCGCGGAGACATTGGCGGATCAGCGCGACCGAGGCGCCGATCTCGGTCAGCCGGATCATCGCCCGGGACCACACGTCGCCGTCGGCGAGCGTCGGGACGGCCACGTTCAAGCGGTCGTAAGCCGCATAAGGCGCGGCGGTACGGACGTCGTAGCCGAGCCCGCAGGCGCGCGCGACCGGTCCGACGACGGCGCAGGCCACGGCCTGATCCTTCGCCAAGACTCCGACGCCTTTGCTCCGACGCAGGATCGTGCCGTTGCGACGGTAGGTTTCGACGAGCGCGTCGGCCTCCGGCGCGAGCCTGTCGAGCGAGGCCGAAAGAAACGCCTTCATCTCCTCGTCGAGGTCGTAGCGCACGCCCCCGATGCACATCGCGGCAATATCCATGCGGTTGCCGAACAGCGTCTCCTTCACGTCCTGCATGATCTCGCGCACCTGCATGGCGTGCATGAAGAGCGTGTCGTAACCGGTTAGGTGCGCGAGAATGCCGACGTTGAAGAGGTGCGAGGCGATGCGCTTGATCTCGGCGGCGATCACCCGGAGGTAGGCTGCCCGCGGTGGAATCTCGAGGCCGGCGATCTCTTCGCAGGCCATGACAAAGGTCTCGGGGTGGCTGTTGGAGCAGAGCGCGCAAATGCGCTCAGTGAGCACGACGTTCTGAGTGATTGAGCGCTTGGCGGTCAGATATTCGATGCCGCGGTGGACATGGCCGGCGCGGATGTCGACTCCGCGCACGGTCTCGCCTTCGACGTCGATGTGGAAGTACATCGGCTCTTCGAGCGCGACGTGCAGCGGCCCGACGGGGATGGTGTAGGTGGGACGCGCGGTCATGACGCGCCTCGCTTCGCAGCCAGCACCTTGTCCCACAGCGCCTTGGTGCTGGCGGCGTTGACGAGCGTCGAATAGGGGATGAGCCGTTCGAGCACCGCCCCGTCGATGGCGGGATCGAGGAACAGCCGGCGCGGGTCAGGGTGATCCCGCACCACGATCGCGTATTCCTCCATCATGTCGCGTTCCGGCCAGTCAGCGGACCGGAAGAGCGGCGTGAGGGAGGGGATCGACCCGCCGTGAGGGACATAGGCGATCACCGTCAGGAAATCGCCGCCGAGCACGAAGTGGTAGTCGATCTCGTAGGACTTGCTGTCGAGCGGAGTCCCGCCGAAGGTTTTTGGCGCCTCCTTGCCGGAGCGCTCGGCTTCGGCAGTGTCGTTGTCCTCCGGTTCGTCCTGCTCGGGCGCCGACGGCTGCAGGGCCGACACCATGGCCAGGCGCGCCCCGGCCGCCAGCAGCGCCTTGCCGACGGCAAGAATCTCCTCGCTGTCGGCGAGGCCGCACCAAAACGTCACGACGCCGTGCAGGGAAGTCGAGGAGGAATAGTCGATCCCGCTCGGCGCGGCCGCGGTGAGCTGACCCTGAAGGGTCTCGGGCAGGCCGGTCATGACGCCTTCCCCCTGGTCCTCAAGAATTTGTTGCGGCACTTCGGACAGCGCGCGCGCAACTGCGCCAGTTCTTCAGCGGAGAGGGGCGGCCGGATCTTGGAGACGTTGGGCGCGGTGTCGAGCCCCTTGCCGCCGCATTCCGCGCAGACAATGCTCGGGATCAGCCCATGTTCGGCGAGCGCGAACTTTTCCGCCTCGAGATGCGCCAGGCTCCAGTCGTTGGTCTGATGGATCGCCTTGGTCGGGCAATAGAACTCGCAGGTTCCGCAGAAGACGCAGGTCGGATGCCAGCAGTCGAAGGTCATGCCCTCGGGCGCCCGGGCGAAGCGAATGGCGCCCGAAGGGCACAGCTTCTCGCATAAGAGGCAGCCCTCGCAGATCCTCGCGTCGAAGACGATGCGGCCGCGCAACCGTTTCGGCGCCGGCGCCGCGGGCGCGAACGGGAACGGCTCGGTGTAAGGCCCCCGGCGGAGATTGCGGCCGAAGAGTTCGAGAAAGTTCATCGCGCCCTCCTCACAGCCGTTCGCGCCAGACGGCGATCGCCTTGGCGACGCCCTCGATGATCGCCTGCGGCCGCGGCGGACAGCCGGGAACGTTGACGTCGACCGGGAAGTACCCGTCGATCGGCGCGCACACGGCGTAGCTCTCGCGGAAGATCCCGCCCGAGATCGGGCAGACGCCGACTGCAACCGTCACTTTCGGATCCGGGATTTCGGCATAGACGCGCTTCGCGGCCTCGAGCACATGCTTCGTCAGCGGCCCGGTGATCAGCACGATGTCCGCGTGTCGCGGGCTGCCGCAGTACTGGCACCCCAGGCGCTCGACGTCGTAGCGCGGAATGAGCGCGGTGGTCGCAAGCTCGACGTCGCAGCCGTTGCACGATCCGGCGTTGATCCGGTAGAGCCAGGGCGACCGCGCGGCCATGTCCTTCAGTCGGGCGAGGACGGTCATGGGATTCCTCCCATCGTGGACCAGGCGGCGACGACGAGGCTGAGAAGCGCCAGCATCAGCGGCCACTTCAGGAAGAAGACGAAGGCCTGATCGATGCGCATGCGCCCGGTCGCGACGCGCACCGCGGTCACGCCGACGAGGACGAGCGCCAGCATCTCGACGATCCAGCCGGCGAGCGCGGCCAATCCTGCGAGCGGCAGCGGCATGAACAGCGCGACGCCGAGGCCCAGCACCACGACCGCCTTCAGCGCCGACATCATCTTGAACAGCGCCAGCGCCGGCCCAGAGTATTCGAGCAGCGGCCCCTCCAGCACCTCTGTCTCCGCCTCCGGGATGTCGAACGGGACGATGCCGAGATTGGCGGGATAGAAGAAAGCGAAGGCGACGACCGCCGGCCACATGAGCGGATCGAAAAGCAGCATACCGTGGGCATGCTGGTAGCGCACGATCCCGGCGAGCGAGAAGGTCGGCGCGCTGCCCTCGGCGAGGCCGACGCGGAGGGCGACCGCGATCGCGATCAGCACGATCGGCCCTTCATACGCGATCCTCATCGCCATCTCGCGCGAGAAGCCGAGCGCGCCGTAGGGCGAGCCCGAGGCGGAGCCCGCGATCATCAGCGCAATGCCGGGAATGGCGAGCAGATAGATGAGTACGATGAGGTCACCCGTCACGGGCGCCGGGGCATAGACGCCGGCTATGGGCACGAGCATGATCGCGATCAGCATCGCGGCCGCGCCGACGAGCGGCGCGCCAAAGAACATGGGCTCGAAGGCTTCGGTCGGCGCCATCATGCGCTTGAAGCCGAGCTTGACGAGGTCGAAGAACGGCTGCGCCAGCGGCGGCCCAACACGGCCCTGAAGGCGCGCGGCGAGGCGACGGTCGGCCCCTTTCAGCGCAAGCCCGAAGGTGAGCGCGAACGCGCCGCCGGGAAAGAGCAGCGCGGCGATCAGAATGGAGAGCGCGTTCGTCATGGCTCCCTCACACCTTCTCGCCTTCGGCGGGCTCGGGCGCGAACAGCGCACGGCGCAGAATCGCTTCAGGCGTCTCGTACAGCCGCTCGCTCGCCGCCCGGGTCTCCTCGGGGGCGATGTCGCTGACGCCGCAGAGATAGACGGGGTTGCGGACGATTCCGGCCTTCCGTCCGAGCCACAGCCAGGGCGCGAGCAGCGCGGCGAACAGGAGCGACAGCGCGGTGAGCGCCAGCGGGCTCCAGCCTTCGAGGCCCGGAAGCGGCCCCAAGAGCGACGCGGCGACCAGCGGGAAGCCGAGATCGCTCTCGATCGCGGCGATCGGAACGAGCAGCAGACCGGGGAAGAGACCAGTGATCACGCTGCCGGCCGCGAGCGCGCCCATCGGGATCAGCATCGCGAGCGGCGCTTCCTTCGCGGCGAGGGCCTTGGCCGTCGGCGCGCCCATGAACCCGGCGTGGGCGAAGCGCATGATCGCCGCGAGGGTGAAGAGGCTCGAGATCATCGCCGCCGCGCCGAGCGCCCAATGACCGGACTGGAACGCGGCCACATAGATCAGCCACTTCGAGGCGAAGCCGTTGAGCGGCGGCATGCCGGCGAGCGACAGGCCGGAGAGCAGGAACACGCCGAAGGTGAAGGGCATCCGGCGGCCGAGCCCTCCGAGTTCGTCGAGCATGGTCGCGTGGCCTTGCAGCATCACTGCGCCCGCGACGAGGAACAGCGCGTCCTTGAGCAGCATATGGTTGACGAGGTGCATGAGCCCGCCAGCGACGCCGAGCGACGTGCCGAGCGACACCGCCATCAGCACGTAGCCGAGCTGGCAGACGGTCGAGTAGATGAGCAGCAGCTTGATCCCGTTCTGGATCGCCGCCATCGCGCCGGCGTAGACGATGGTGACGCCGGCAATGATCGAGATGACGTAGAGGAGCAGCGGCTGTCCGTGGACCTCGCCGCCGAGCTTCATGAAGGTTGCGGCACCGCCGAACAACGCGAAGAGCTTCAGGACGCCCCACGGGCCGCTCTTCAAGAGCACCGCCGAGATGTAGCCGGAGACCGGGGTCGGCGCGAGCGCGGGATGCATCTGAACATCGATGCGCACCGGCAACATCGCGGCCTTCATCACCAGGCCGAGGAAGACGAGGATAACGCCGGGCGCGACCATATGCGGCGGCAGCTCGCGCAAAGCCGCGCCGATCCGGGCGAACTCGAACGTTCCCGCCTGCGCCGCGATCAGCGTCAGGCCGAGGAACATGAAGCCGGCGCCCACCGTGTTGAACAGAAAGTACTTGAAGGCTTCCCGCCGCGCCGCGGGAGTCTCCTCGTGCGCAATCGCCGCCCACAAGGCCCATGAGCTCATCAGCTCCCAGAAGGCGAAGAAGCTGAAGATGTCCTTCGCCTGCGTCATGCCGATCAGGCCCGCGACCATCACGGTGAACGCGGCGAAGAAGCGGCCCTGCCGGTGGCTATGCTCGAGATACGCCGTCGAGTGCAGCATGTTGAGCGCGCCGACGGCCGCAATCAGCACGGCGAAGCAGAAGGACAGGAGATCGTAGCGGCCGTGCTCCGCGATCACGCCCGCGAGCGCCGCAATCAGCGTCGCCACGGCGAGGCGCCCGGACCATGTCGGCGAGACGCGGCCGACGAGCAGCGCCGCGACAGCGCCGACCATGGCGATGGCCGCCCCCGCCGGCCAGTCGGCGACGAGGCCCGGCAGCGGTCCGCTGCCGATCGCGCCCTTGAACGCCGCGAGGTCGCCGACGCGCTCGACAAGCGCGAGCTGCCAGCCGGGCGCCACGCCGCCGACGACGATCGCCGCCGCGAGTGCGCCGATCGCGACGAGCATCGGAGCCGGCGCCTCGCGCACGAGGTCCTCGCCCTTGTACGGGTAGTAGAACAGGTAGCTGACGACCCGGGTGTAGTAGACGACCGCGATGACGCCGCCGATGAGCATCAGCGCCGCGACGCCGACATGCCCGCTCATCGCCGCGGCGTAGATCATCAGGAACTTGGAGACGAAGCCGGAGAACGGCGGTAGGCCCATGATGGCGAAGCTCGCCAGCGCATAGGCGCCCGCGGTGAAGGGCATGACCCGGCCGAGCCCGGCGACGTCCTCGATGCGGCGTCCCCCCGTCCTGAGAATGAAGGCGCCCGCCGCGTAGAAGAGAAGCGTCTTCATCACCGCGTGGTTCATCACGTGCAGGAGCGAGGCGTCGGTCGCGAGCGCTGTGCCGATGCCCAGGATGGCGGCGATCTCGCCGATCTGCGCGATGGTGGAGAACGCCAGCATGCGCTTGAGCTCGGGCTCGAACAGCGCCTTGAGCTCGCCGTAAATCAGGGTGAGGCAGCCCAGCACGGTGATGAGCGTGGCGGCGTCGATCCCGGCGAAGGCGAAATGCGCCAGCGCGGTCGCGCCGACTGTGAGGTAGAGCACCTTGACCACGCCGAACACGCCGGCCTTGGTGAGGATGCCCGACAGCGGGCCCGAGATCGACGACGGCGCTTCGGGATGGGCGAGCGGCAGCCAGCTTTGCAGGGGAACGAGCCCCATCTTCACCGCGAAGCCTAGGAGGAAGCACGCCGTGACGGTCGCCCCGATCGCCGGCGGCATTTCGGCCGCCTTGGCTGCAAGCGCGGAGAACTCGAACGAGCCGATTTCGGCGTGGGTGAGCAGGATGCCGAACTGCATCACATAGGCGCCCGCCGCACACATGAGAAAGTAGACGAGGCCTGCCCGCAGCGCCTTCGGCGTCTCCTCGTGGACGACCAGGAAGTAGGACGTCCAGGTCATCAGCTCCCAGAACACATAGAAGTTGCCGAGCTCGTGAGCGGTGGTCAGGCCAATC
>NZ_JBKQOT010000020.1:0-5882 GCF_052145395.1 Roseiarcus sp. | reverse complement strand
CAGCATGCCGTGCTTTCGGGTCATGCGCACAACTATCAGCGCTTCACCCGGGGTCATGGCGACATGCAGATCCCCTACATCATCGCCGGCAACGGCGGCCACGCCGTCGCCAGACTCAAGCGCTCGAAAACGGCGGGCGGCGCGCCGGCCAAATCCGCCCCGTCGGACAAATCCGAGGGCGAGTCGGTTTATGAGTCGCCCTACCGTGCGCCGACGGTGATCCAGGCGGCCGACCACGGCAAGGACCTCGTCCAACTCGAGAACTATGACGACCAGGACTTCGGCTATTTGCGCGTCGTCGTCACCGACACCCAGCTTCGGATCGAGTACCATCCGGCCACGGACGGCGCCGCGGCCAAGACGCCGGACGACATCGTCGCGGTGAATCTCAAGACGCGCAAGCTCGCGGCTCCAGAGCCGTGACCGTCCGGCGTCGGCTTCGGGCGCGTCGCTCATCAAGGCGCCGTGCTCGAAGCCGAAGCCGCAAGACGGCTCGCCGGCGGGACTGTGACCGACGCACGCGTCGCGCTCTTTCCGCGGCGGAAGGCTGGCGGCGCCGCTCGCTTGCGGCCGCCATGTCGACGGCTATCCCCGCCTTGTTTGAGCCGCACTGAGGCGGAATTGCCCGCGAGTGTGGCTTCGGTGTAACCTTCCCTTGGGGGATCTGGTGTAACCTGCCTTTTTAAGGCGCGACGAGAGAGGCCGCGCGTTGGGGATTTACGTGTCGAAACCTGCTACGCCGCTTCTGGACGCGATCGCGTCGCCTGCCGACCTGCGCGCGCTGCCGGAGGGCGATCTCGTCAGGGTTGCCGAGGAGTTGCGCGCCGAGACGATCAGCGCGGTCTCGGTGACCGGAGGCCATCTGGGCGCCGGACTCGGCGTGATCGAACTCACCGTGGCGCTACACTATGTGTTCGACACGCCCCGCGACCGGCTGATCTGGGACGTCGGCCATCAGGCCTATCCACACAAGATCCTCACCGGACGCCGGTCGCGCATCCGCACGCTGCGCCAAGGCGGCGGGCTTTCCGGCTTCACCAAGCGCGCGGAGAGCGAATACGACGCCTTCGGCGCGGGTCACTCCTCGACGTCGATCTCCGCCGGCCTCGGCATGGCGGTGGCGCGGGACCTGTCGCATGGGACAAACAACGTCGTCGCGGTCATCGGCGACGGGGCCATGTCGGCAGGCATGGCCTACGAGGCGATGAACAACGCGGGCGCAATGGGCTCCCGGCTGATCGTGATCCTCAACGACAACGACATGTCGATTGCGCCGCCGACGGGCGCGATGTCGGCCTATCTTGCCCGCCTCGTCACCAGCCACACCTACCGCTCGTTCCGCGACGTCGCCAAGCAGCTCGCCAAGCGGCTGCCGAAGTTCCTTTATGACAAGGCCCGGCGCACCGAGGAATACGGCCGAGGCTTCTGGACCGGCGGGACGCTGTTCGAGGAGCTCGGCTTCTATTATGTCGGCCCGATCGACGGCCACAACCTCGACCACCTGCTGCCGATCCTCAAAAACGTGCGCGACATGCACGGCGGGCCGGTGCTCGTCCATGTCGTGACCAAGAAGGGCAAGGGTTATCCGCCGGCGGAGGCGGCCGACGACAAGTACCACGGCGTCTCGGCCTTTGATGTGATCACCGGCGCGCAGGCCAAGCCCAAGAGCAACGCGCCAGCCTACACCAAGGTGTTCGGCGAGGCGCTGCTCGCGGCGGCGCGCGCCGACGACAAGATCGTCGCCGTCACCGCCGCCATGCCCCAGGGCGCCGGCGTCGACATCATGCAGGAGGTCTTCCCTGAGCGGGTGTTCGACGTCGCCATCGCCGAGCAGCACGCCGTCACGTTCTCCGCCGGGCTCGCCGCCGAAGGCTTCAAGCCGTTCTGCGCGCTCTATTCGACCTTTTTGCAGCGCGCCTATGACCAGGTCGTGCACGACGTCGCGGTCCAGAATCTGCCCGTCCGTTTCGCCATCGACCGGGCGGGGCTCGTCGGCGCCGACGGCGCGACGCACGCCGGCGCGTTCGACGTCGCTTCGCTCGCCTGCCTGCCCAACATGGTCGTGATGGCGGCGGCGGACGAGGCCGAGCTCATCCACATGGTTGCGACCGCGGCCGCCTACGACCGTGGCCCGATCGCGCTGCGCTATCCGCGCGGCGACGGCGTCGGCGTCGAGCTGCCCGCCCGCGGCGTCCCACTGCCGATCGGCAAGGGGCGGATCGTCCGCGAAGGCTCGCGGATCGCGATTCTGACGCTCGGGACCCGGCTCGCCGAGGGTCTGAAAGCCGCCGAGGAACTGGCGGCGCGCGGGCTGTCGACGACGGTCGCCGACGCGCGATTCGCCAAGCCCCTCGACCGCGAGCTGATCCTGAAGCTGGCGGCGAAGCATGAATTGCTGATCACCGTCGAGGAAGGGTCGGTCGGCGGCTTCGGCGGCCATGTGCTGGCGCTGCTCGCCGACGAAGGGGCGCTCGACGCCGGCCTCAAGGTCCGCACGATGACCCTGCCGGACCGTTTTCAGGACCAGGACAAGCCGGAGCGGCTCTATGCGGCGGCCGGCCTCGACGCCAAGGGCATCGTCGCCAAGGCGCTGGCGGCGCTGGGCGCCATCGACGCTAAGGCCACCGGCCTGATCGCGTGAGCGCCGGGCCGCCACGGCCGAACGACGGGCGCGGCGAGCCTTCGGGGCCAAACCGGGCGTGCTTTTTCGCCTTGCTCGCCATCGTCGTGATCGCCGCGCTCGGCTACTGGGCGTTCACCGCGATCGAACGGCAGAGGGAGATCGCCCGCTGCCTCGACGAGGGACGGCGGGACTGTTTGGAGCTGATCAGCCCGGGCAAGTGATGCGTCTGAACGATGCGCTTCGAAATTCTCGGCGAAATATCCGACGAAATATCCGACATTGAAACTTTCGATCGTTTGCCCTCCGCGGGTTAGCGCCATGATGTCATTGGTGGTCGGCGCCACGTTGCCTCGGCCGCGCATCAGCGCGACGAGCCGCGGGTCCCTCGCCGGCCGATTTCCCCGCTATTTCCCCGCCAGGGCTCCGAACTCGGGTTAGCGACGATTAAGAAAGTCGCCGCTCGACCTTCTCTCGGCGGCGACGAACTCCGGAGGCACGCCGCAGATGAAGCATGCAGACCGCTGAATTGCACGTGCAGCGAGTCTCTTGGGCGCGCGATGCAACTACCAGGAGCCATTCCACGCTGACCGCCGCGCTTTTGTTAACCCGGATTCGGAGCCCTGATTTCCCCGCGCCTTCGATTGACTTCCCCTGCCCCTCGCGGCATAAGCCCGCTTCCTGGCGGCGCGAAAGCGCCGCAACGTTTTTTCCCGGCTCGCCGCCCGGTTCCGGCGCGACGTGTCGGGCGCGCGCCTTCCGGCGCGACCCAATTTTGGAGACACGATCGTGAAGCGGACCTATCAACCCAGCAAGCTCGTTCGCAAGCGCCGCCACGGCTTCCGCGCCCGGATGGAGACGGTCGGCGGCCGCAGGGTGCTGAACGCCCGCCGCGCCAAGGGCCGCAAGAAGCTGTCGGCCTGAAGGATCCCCGGCGGCCTCGAGCTGGCCGCCCCTTGGGCGATCTTCCCTCCTGCCCCATGCGGCGTCGCGGATGGAGCCGAAATCCCCGGATCAGGACGCCCCGGCGTCCGTCGGCCAGCCCCTCGGCCGCCTTAAGCGGCGCGCCGAATTCCAGCGCGTGAGCCGCGGCCGTCGACGGGCGCTGGAGGCCTTCACGCTCCAGGCGGCGGCCCGTCCGTCGGAGGACGCCGCGGACGCCGTCGCCCGCGTCGGCTTCACCGTGACCAAGAAGGTCGGCAATGCGGTCGTGCGCAACCGCGTCCGCCGCCGCCTCAAAGCGGCGCTTGGGGCCGCCGCGCCCCTTGAGGCTGAAGCCGATTGCGACTACGTGCTGATGGGCCGGCGCGAGGCGCTCGCGCGGCCCTTCGCCGCGCTGGTCCACGACCTGCGCGAGGCGTTCCGCGCCGTCGGGCGCAACGATAAGCACGGCCGAAGCCCGGCCCCCGCAAACCCGCCCAAAGGCAAGAACAGGCGACCATGAACTCCGAGGACACGAGAAACCTCTTTCTCGCCATCGCCCTGTCCGTCCTTGTGATGGCCGCCTGGCAGTATTTCTACGCCGGCCCGCTCTATCAAAAGCAGCACCAGGCGCAGCAGCAGGCGCAGACCGAAGCCCAGAACCAGGCGACCGCCCAGTCGCAACAGGCCGGCGCGGCGGCGCCCGGCGCCTCCAGCCAGCCGAACGTTTCCGCCCCTGGCGGCGCCCTCGCGCCAGGCCTCGTCGCGACGGAAACCGTCCCCCAGGCGCTCGAAACGAGTCCGCGCGTCGCCATCGACACGCCGAGCGTCGCCGGCTCGATCGACCTCAAGGGCGGCAAGCTCGACGACCTCGTGCTCAAGGACTACCGCCAGACCATCAACAAGCAGAGTCCGCTGATCCGCCTCTTGTCTCCCAGCGGCGCGCCCGACGCCTACTGGGCGACGACCGGCTACGTCGGAACCGGCGGCGCCAAGACGCCGACGCTCGACACGATCTGGACGGCCGACGACAAGACGCTGACGCCGAGCCAACCCGTGACGCTGACCTGGGACAACGGCGACGGCCTCCTCTTCAAGCGCGTCGTCTCGGTGGACAACAAGTACATGTTCACCATCGTCGATTCCGTCGAGAACAAAGGCGGTGCTCCGGCGACGGTCAGGCCCTACGGGCTGGTGCTGCGCCACGGCAAGCCGACTGTCGCGGGCTATTCGGTCCTGCACGAGGGCTTCGTCGGCGTGTTCGGCGACGGCGGCGTGCAGCAGGTGACCTACGCCGGCATCGAAAAGGCCAACGACAAGACCGACACTTATTCCGGTCCCGGCGGATGGCTAGGCTTCACCGACAAATACTGGGGCACGGCGATCATCCCGGGGCAGACCGAGCCGATCGACGCCCGCTTCTCGGCCAGCGGCGCCGTCCAGCCAATCGACTACCAGGCCGACTTCGTCGGTCCCGAGAAGACCATCGCGCCCGGCGCCTCCGTCGAGACGACCACGCGCGTCTTCGCCGGCGCCAAGGAAGTCAGTACGATCGACAATTACGGGACGAAGCTCGGCATCAAGAAATTCGATCTGATGATCGACTGGGGATGGTTCTATTTCATCACCAAGCCGCTCTTCCTGCTGATTGACGCGATCTACAAGTTCGTCGGCAATTTCGGCGTCGCGATCCTGATCGTCACGGTGCTGGTCAAGCTCGCCTTCTTCCCGCTCGCCAACCGCTCCTACCAGTCGATGGCGAAGATGAAGAAGATCCAGCCGCAGATCGCCGCGCTGAAGGACCTTTACCCGGACGACAAGGTCAAGCAGCAGCAGGAGCAGATGGAGCTGTTCAAGAAGGAGGGGGTCAATCCGGTCGCCGGCTGTCTGCCGATGGTGATCCAGATTCCGGTGTTCTTCGCGCTCTACAAGGTGATTTTCATCACCATCGAGATGCGGCATGCGCCGTTCTTCGGCTGGATCCGGGACCTCTCCGCGCCCGATCCGACCAACATTTTCACGCTCTTCGGCCTCGTCCCGTGGGAGCCGACGGCGGTGCCTGTGGTCGGGCATTTCCTGGCGCTCGGCGTCTGGCCGCTCATCATGGGCGTGTCGATGTTCTTCCAGATGAAGATGAACCCCGAGCCGGCCGATCCGGTTCAAAAGCAGATGTTCTCCTGGATGCCGGTGATCTTCACCTTCATGCTCGGAACCTTCCCGGCCGGCCTGGTCATCTACTGGACATGGAACAACACGCTGACCGTCATTCAGCAATATTACATCATGACCAAGGCGGGCGTAAAAGTCGAACTGTGGGATAACCTCATCAAGCTGTTCGCGC
>NZ_JBKQOT010000019.1:0-2958 GCF_052145395.1 Roseiarcus sp. | reverse complement strand
ATCGCCAAGCGCCTTGAAACCGTCAGGCCTTCACGCAGGTTTTCGGCACCGGGCAGACGCTGTTGCATTGCGGCGCGTCGAAATGCCCGTCGCATTCGGTGCAGACCTTTGCGTCGATGATGTAGGTGTCGTTCTTGAACTTGATCGCGGCGGTCGGGCACTCGAATTCGCAGGCGCCGCAGGCGGTGCACTGGGAAGCGATGATCTTGTAAGCCATTCGTTCTTCTCCTTTTGCTCAGGTAGGCCGGCGCCACGCGCGCCGGGATTCGTTGACGGGATCAGGCGGCCGCTTTCGCCTCGTCCTTGTCGGCAGTCGCCTCCGCGTAGAGCGCGCTGATCGCGGTCTCGGCGTATTCGTAGGCGTAGGCGTCGGTCGCCTCGATGCCGGCCGCCATCAGCATGTCCCTCGGGCAGTTGCCGATCTTGGAGCACAGCACGTGGGTCACGCCCTCGAGCGCGGCGATCGTGGCGTCGAGGGTTGCGTCCTCGCCAAAACCGCCCATGCAATAGGCGTCGATCTTGCGGTGGCCGACAAACTCGACGCCCTTGGCGGAGGCCTCGTAGACTTGGAATTCGCTGGCGTGGCCGAAATGCCCGTTGATGCGGCCGCCGCCCTTGGTCGCAACTGCGACCAGAATGGAATGGCCGTCGGCCGAGTTCTCCTTGACTGCGGCGATCGCCTTCTCCTTGGCGCGCACGTGGTCGCCGCGCTCCTCGGCGACGATCTCGCGATAGGCCTCGCGCTTGCTCGGATCGTAGACCATCGATTCCGGCAATTGGTCGAGGGTGAACTCCTGACCGCGGTCTTCGCCCAAAAGGCCGACCGCGTCGGCGCGGCACTGGCGGCAATGGCGCATCAGCTTGGCGCCGCCCTCGAGCTTGTCCTGCAGCGCCTTAAGTTCCATCGCCGTCGGACCGCGCTGGCCGGTGAGGCCGTAATGCGTGCCATGCGCCGGGTCGGAGATGAGCGGCATCACGTTGTGCAGGAAGGCGCCGCGCTCTTTCACCCAGCGATTGACCTCGATGAGATGCTCGTCATTGACGCCGGGGATCATCACGGAATTGATCTTGGTGAGAATGCCGCGCGCGGTCAGCATCTCAAGCCCGAGCATCTGCCGCTCGTGCAGGATTTTCGCCGCCTCGACGCCGGTCCGGCGCTTGTGGCGGAAGAAGATCCACGGATAGATCTTCGCCCCGATCTCGGGATCGACCATATTGATGGTGATCGTCACGTGGTCGACGTTCATCTCGGCGAGCTCGTCGACATGGTCGGGCAGCGCAAGCCCGTTGGTCGAGATGCAGAGATTTATGTCGGGGATCTCCCTGGAGATCTCCGAGAAAGTCGCCTGCGTCTTCTTCCAGTCGTAGCAGGCGTCGCCGGGGCCGGCGATGCCGAGCACGGAGAGCTGCGGCACCTCGTTGGCGACCGCGATTACCTTGCGCTTGGCCTCGTCGGGGGTCAGCTTCTCCGACACCACGCCCGGCCGGCTCTCGTTGGCGCAGTCGTATTTACGATTACAGTAGTTGCACTGGATGTTGCAGGCCGGCGCGACCGCCACATGCATGCGGGCGAAATAGTGATGCGCCTCTTCCGAATAGCACGGGTGATCCTTGATCCGCTCCCAGGTCGACTCGTCCATGTCCTCCGGCTTCGCCGACGAGCCGCAGGACGACGACGAGCAGCCGCCCGATGTCGCCGCCTGCTTCATCGCGTCGAAGCCGACCGGCTGAAGGCTGTCGAGCGAGATGGTGAACGGCTGGCTCATGTGTCGCGCGCTCCTTGAGGTCCGCCGACAGGACAGCAAGGCTTGTGCCAGCAGTTGTGTCGAGCATTATCATATGGTTGCGGGCCTCGACGCGATGCGGCGGCGGGACAATGGCGTGTCGCGTTCGCGACAAACCGCGCCCGCCGACGGACGCGGACGGTCGGTGGGACGGACAACGCGTTGCAGCTTCATGAAAACGGGATCGGCTTCAGGCAGGAAGGTGCGTTCGGCTAACGACGATCCGAACGGCGGGAACCTGTCTCAAGGCCGCTGGCGCCGCAAAGCGCTCACAGATGCTTCATCTCGATGCGGTATTTCCGGAGCGCGTAGCCGATCTGCCGGGGCGTGACGCCCAGGATGCGGGCGGCTTTCGCCTGCACCCAGCCGGCGCGCTCCATCGCGTCGAGGAGCCGCTCTTTCTCCGTCAGGCGCGAGACGATCGCCGGGCATTCGCCCGTCTCGGCATGCTCGCAGGCCTTCGCCGCCTCGGCCTCGTCGAGGGGTGCATCAGGCGCTGGCGGCGAAGGCGCGGTCGGACGTGGCTTTTCATAGACCGGCGCGGCGATGGTGCGGCCGCTCGCGAGCTCTCCGATCGGGTCCGAAAAGCCGCTGCGCCTGCCGCCGGTCCACAACTGCGACGACAGGCATTCACCGACCGCGCAGGACAAATCCTCGCGACCGATGACGTCGCCGTGGGTCAGCGTCGCCGCTCTTCGCACGCAATTCTCGAGTTCGCGCACGTTGCCCGGAAAAGCGCAGCTCTTCAGGATCTCCATGCCGCTCGATGCGATCGCGAGCTTCCGCCCGTTTTCGACGTTGAACTTTTCGATGAAGGCGCGGGCGAGCAGGGCGATGTCGCCTGGCCTGTCGCGCAGCGGCGGCAGGAAGATCGGGATGACGTTGATGCGATAGTAGAGATCGGCGCGGAACTCGCCCTTGGCCACCGCGTGCTCGAGGTTCTTGTTGGTCGCGCAGATCAGGCGCACGTCGACCTTCAGCGTCCGCGTCCCGCCGACGCGCTCAAATTCGCCCTCCTGCAGGACGCGCAGCAGCTTCGCCTGGAAACTCGCCGAGATTTCTCCGATCTCGTCGAGCAGCAGCGTCCCGGAGTGGGCGAGTTCGAAGCGCCCGGCCCGCTGGCCGACGGCGCCGGTGAAGGCGCCCTTCTCGTGGCCGAAGAGCTCGGATTCGA
>NZ_JBKQOT010000018.1:0-3780 GCF_052145395.1 Roseiarcus sp. | reverse complement strand
GACGGACGTCGTCGCGCTTCTCGGCCGCTGTGCGTTTTTCACAGCCCTCTTTAGAAACTCGAGCTCCAACGCCTGCTTGCCGACGAGACGTTCGAGCGCCGCGATCCGGGCTTCGTAGTGCTGGAGCAGGTCGGCTGCGGCGGCATCCTCATCGAAGGCGCCGGCCTCGTACTTCTGAACCCAGACCCGGATCAGGTTTCGACAGACGTCGTGGCGCTTGGCGAGCCCGTGAAGGGTCTCGCCGGCCAAGAACTCCTGAGCGACCTGGCGCTTGAACTCGATGCTGTGCGTGCGGTGCTTGGCCATGGGCTTCCTTCTTTCGAAAGCCCGGCTCGACGGTCAATTCCAATCCGCCCGATTGTCCGCCCCAAGGGGCCCACTCCACTCGGTTGCGAGTTTTGCCCCTCGAAGGGGTCGATCCACCCGACAAAACTGTGCCCGTCGCGATACGCGAGCCGGCGGAGCGATGTTGGGTGATCGCGCATGGCTGGGGCGCGGCCACATCCGGGTCGCGTTAGCTGCTATCGTGCCGCATAGTCTGTCCGAGGACGCCTCGCGGGCGATGAGCGACCTCTATCCGATCGACGATCCCGCCAATTCAAGAGCGACGCGGCGAGAAGCCTAGTTCACCGGACGCATAATTCGAGAAAGTCTATTTTATTACTATGCTGTTCTGCGTCGATTCTTCTCGAAAATTGCGGCGCCTGCGTAACATTTCGACATGATCAGCCGATCTTAGGCAGGGGCCTACGGACGGCGGCAATCGCCAATCCGCACGGCGCCGCAACGCGCTCCTGCAAAGCTGCAGGCCGCGTCGTCAGTCGCGCCCGATCGGGCCAAACGAAACAGGAGCCACGCCATGAATTCCAGCAAAATCGCTCGCTTCGCCGCTATCGCCATCGTCGCCGCCGGCCCGTTCTTCGCCGGCGCCGCTTTCGCCGACGACGCCATGAAAAGCGACGCCACGCAGGGCGACGCGATGAAGGGCGACGCCATGAAGAAGGGTGACGCCATGAAGGGGGACGCGATGAAGGGCGACGCCATGAAGGGCGACGCCATGAAGGGCGACGCGATGAAGGGCGACGCGATGAAGGGCGACGCGATGAAGGGCGACGCGATGAAGAAAGATTCGAATTAAGTCAGGGCATAGGCGCGTCCGCTCCGCGCCTCGGCGGGAGCGGACGGGTAGCTCTAACTTCCGAACGTTACAGGAAGCCTCGGATGACCCAGGTCCTCGAAACCGCCACGCTGACGTCAGCCACGCCGCCGCGCCGGCTGCTGGTGCAGCGGCATGCGGCGCTGACTCGGCTCACCCACTGGATCAATCTTGCCTGCATCGTTGTCCTGCTGATGAGTGGCCTGCAAATCTTCAACGCGCATCCGGCGTTGTATTGGGGCCAATTCGGCGCCGACGCCGATCCGGCAGTGCTTGAGATCGGGGCCAATGAGGCGAACGACGGCAGCCTCACCGGCTATGCCCGCATCGGCTCCGTCACCATCCCCACCACCGGCGTCCTCGGCGCCTCTCGCAACGCCGACGGCGATGTCGTGGAGCGCGCCTTTCCGCGCTACGTGACGCTGCCTGGCTTTCGCGATCTTCATCTCGGCCGGCGCTGGCATTTCTTTTTCGCCTGGATCTTCGTCGCCAATCTGCTCGTTTACTATTTTGGCGGCCTCGCCAGCGGACACCTGCGCCGCGACCTGCTTCCATCCCTCAGCCAGCTCAAACCAAGCTCCATCGCCAAAGACATTTTGGATCATCTGCGGCTGAAGTTTCCGCACGACGAAGAGGCGCTGCAGTACAATTTCCTCCAGAAGATGGCCTATCTCGGCGTCATCGGCGTGCTGTTGCCAGCGATGATTCTGACCGGCCTCACCATGTCGCCCGCGATGGACGCGATCCTGCCCTGGCTCGTCGATCTGTTCGGCGGCCGGCAGTCGGCGCGCACAATCCATTTCATCGCCGCCAATCTGATCGTGTTGTTCATCTTCGTGCATGTCGTCATGGTCATCCTCGCCGGCCCGATCAATGAGCTGCGCTCGATGATCACCGGAAAATTCGCCATCCTTCCGGGAGCCAAGCATGAGTAAGTTTCAGCTTCCCCGCCGCCGCTTTCTGACGCTGGGCGCCGCGGGCTTCGGCTCTCTGTTGCTTGGCGGCTGCGGCGACGGACTTTCGGAATCACCGGATTTCGAGTCCTTTCTCGCTTCCGCGGAAAACCTGACCTATGGCTCGCAGCGTCTGCTCGGCGGCCGCCGTTCCCTGGCCCGGGAATTCTCTTCCACGGCTGTGTCGCCGGAGTTCAAGGTCAACGGCACGCACAAGCCAGACGGCGAGGAATACGCCGCCCTTGTTGAAAGTCATTTCGCCGACTGGCGCCTGAGAGTCGATGGCCTCATCATGAAGCCGTTGGCGCTTTCGTTGGCCGATCTCAAGGCGGCGCCGCAACGCACCCAGATCACCCGTCACGACTGCGTCGAGGGCTGGAGCGCCATCGGCAAATGGCAAGGCCCGCAGCTCGCCAATGTGCTCAATCAGGCGCAATTGCTGCCGAACGCGCGCTTCGTCGTTTTCCATTGCGCCGACAAATACGAGGAGGCCTCCGACGGTAACGGCCAGTATTACGAGAGCATCGACCTGATCGATGCATTCCATCCGCAGACCATCCTGGCGCACAGTCTTAACGATGCGCCGCTGACGGTTGGCCATGGCGCGCCGCTGCGGCTCCGGGTCGAACGCCAGCTTGGCTACAAGCAAGCGAAATATCTGATGAGGATTGAGATTACCGACCGGCTCGACAAGATTGCCCGCGGCAAGGGCGGCTTCTGGCCCGATCGTGGTTACGAGTGGTACGCCGGGATCTGACGAAGGCCCAGCCTGCAACCGCAATCCTGCCTGTCAGAAGCGGTAACGAATCTCAGCGACCCTGCTCGGCGCCCAAGCCCGTCATACGGCGGGTATGTTGAGCACCCCGGAAGCGAACATGCCCATCAGCCGGTAGACGGTTGCAGACAGAGGACATTCGCGTTGGCCCGGCGTTTCGGCAGTCTGTCGGTTGACCACTCGCTCCATCGCCGCCCGCAACAAAATTGCTCAACGCACGCGCCAATGATCTCCGGCTCGATCTCGGCGCGGCGCCCCAAAACGAGCCGCGCGGAGGCGTCCTAACTTGATGCGGCCGACGTCAGCTTCGGGCGGACACCGCGCCTACAGGTGACACCAGGCAAGGCCCGCTTACCTGCCCAGTTGCGACGTTCGCGGTCGCGACCCGCGACGACCCGCTCAACGTCGACCCCATCCCCCCATCCGCCTGCGCAAAGACGCCGTGATAGTGTAGATGGGGACAAACGCACTATCTGCCCCCGGGGGCGCCAGGTTACCGATCCCGACGCGCTGCAAAGACTTGACGATCTCAGCTCGATCCCTTGCCCGTGGCCGTGCCAACCCGCTGACGAAGCGATTTTACTTTGCTTCGGTATTTGGATCGGTGGCGTGTTGGATAAGCGTCACCGGCAAGTGCGTCAGATAGGCAAACGCGTGCGTCAATTGACCGACAGACTGTGCGGCGAATGTGATCGGGGTGGTCGGCGGCGCGGTCGGCGCGGCGGCAACTGGATCGGTGGCCGCCTCCTGAGCGGCGGGTAATTTCACCGTCTTCTCTGGCTGTTCCGGAGAAAGCGGCTGTTTCGGAGCCTCGGCCATTGCTCCCGCTGTGGCCTTCCCGCTCTTTGCGACAATTTTTCTTACCGACTTTTTGCTGGCATTGGGCGTTGCCGACA
>NZ_JBKQOT010000017.1:0-2571 GCF_052145395.1 Roseiarcus sp. | reverse complement strand
CACCCGACGGGTCCACAGGCGACCTCCCATGGACTACACGGGATACCCCGCCGCCCCCCTCGGAAAGAATAGACAATCTGCAGCGCCTTGAAGATGCCGGCGACGTAACCGATGCGGCGCAAAGTGTCGGCTGGGACGCGCACCCCGTTTCCGGCGCGCCAGGCATAGTAAGTCCGCGACGGCGGGCTCCCCAAGAGCACGCGCGCGTCTTCGGCGCCAACCTGCCATTTGTCCATGATCAAAAAGAACCCACGCAGTGCGTCGGTCGGAACGACCTTCGCAGGGGCGAGGCGATCCTGTTCACGAGCGGCGAGCATCATGTCCTCCACGTTTAGCATAAAATAGGTCTTTCGCTGCAAATTCGCAAGGCCAGTCTTCGGTTTTTCGCAGACTAATTCACTTGCTGCGAGCGACGTCGGCCTTTGCAGATGCTGGCCCTGGCAACCGTCGCTTGCTACCGTCCTTCGTGCCCCAGTACGGCGGGAGGGATTTCCTATGCGTCAATCTGTGCTTCGTTTCGGTTCCGCCGCCTTGGTCGCCCTTGGAATCGCGCTCGCCGGTTCGACCTCGGCAAACGCGGAAAGCATCATGAAAGAGTGCGGCTCGGAGTGGCAGGCGGCCAAAGCGGCGGGGACCACGAACGGTCAAACGTGGCAGGAGTTCTTGAAGTCCTGCCGGGCCCAGCATGCGAGCGCCACACAGACCCCGGCGTCTCAAACACCCTCGCCGGCTCAGACCGGGTCGCTCTTTCCGTGGCAACAGCCCGCCGCTCCCGCGCCGACGGCCGCGGCGGCTTCCAACCAAAGCGTCATGGCCGCGTGCGGAGAGCAGTGGAAACAGGCGAAAGCCGCGGGCACGACCGGCGGAGCGACTTGGCCGCAATTCTTGAAGCAATGCCGTGCCCAAATGTCGGGCGCATCATCGGCCTCAGCCGCGCCCGCGCCCGCGCCGAGCGTGGCACCCCCGGCGCCAGCACCGGCGCCGGCGCAGACCGGGTCGTTGTTCCCATGGCAACAACCTGCCGCGCCAGCCCCAGCCCCGACGACGTACAGCGCGCCCGCGCCGGCCGCCGGAGGCGCAACGGCGCAGCAAGTTCAATATCGTTGCCCCGGCGCGACGGTCGTTTGGGTCAACGAGCATTCGCATATCTATCATTTCCCCAACAACCACGATTACGGGAACACGAAACGCGGTGAATACATGTGCGAGGCTGATGCACAGGCCTCCGGCAACCGCGCCGCGAAAAATGAAAAACATCCATGAGGCTTTGAGCTTTCACCGGCGCACACCCCGACCGTTCGGTTGCGGCACCGGCGTGATTTCTCCAAGGAGCGCGAAAGCGGCTCTAACCGCGGCCGGATACCATATCCGGCCCTTGCCAGGCGGTTCGATCCGCCGCAAGGTAAGATCGACCGCGATCCCATGAACAGATCGCCCGGCGTCCCGCAGATCGCAGATCAACGGCGACAGATCCTTCGCTCTGGCCAAGGCGCGCTCGCGGCGAGCCGCGTGACTGGCTGCGGTCCCGCCGACAAGATAGGTCTGAAAATCGGGACGAACGATGCCGCCCATCTTGGCCCCTCTGGACTTCCGGATCGCCGCAGCGGCCTTGCTCCGCTCGGACATCAGCTTAAGCTCGTACTCGGCAACGGCCGCAAGGATGTGGATCGTGAACCGGTTGGCGAGCGGCATGTCGGCCGCGACGAAATCGGCGCCGCTGTCCATGAGCTTGGTGATCAGCGCGACGTTCCGAGCGAGCCGGTCGAGCTTGGCGATCACGAGCGCGGCGCGATAGACGCGACACACGCGGAGCGCCTCGGCGAGCTGCGGACGATCGGCCACTCGCCCGCTCTCGATATCGGTGAACTCGGCGATCAGGTCGCCACTCTCTTCGACAAGAAACCGGCGGACCGCCTCATGCTGCGCCTCGAGCCCGAGCCCGGAGCGCGCTTGGGTGTCCGTCGAGACCCGATAGTAGGCGACGAACCGTCCAGCCTTCATGATGGGTCTCCGCTTACCTGGCCGGCGCTTGAGGCAGGTGATGGTGATGGAGCTTCCAAACCGCGGAGCCGCGCCAGATCCCTGCCCTCGGCGTCGGCACGCCGAGCCGCCCGAATTCGCCGGCAATCGCGTCGTAGGTCCAGCCGGCGGCGCGGAGGGGGGCGATGATCGGCGCGAACCGCTTCGCCCGCTGAAGCTTACGGAAAGCCTTGGAGCCCAGTGTGAGCGCGAGCGCCGTGTCCTCGTTCGGCGGCGTTTCGCCGGATGTCAGCTCGAGGACCCGGCGGACCGTATTGTCATGCCATCGCTGACCTCGAACGGTAGGAACGCCTCGGCGGTTCATCTCCGCCGCGATCGCCTCCTTCGACATCCCCCGAGACAGCATCTCCCAGATCGGCGGCGCCACGAATTTCGCGCGGGCCTTGCTTTGAAGGACCTGCGACCGTGGCCGCGGCGGCTTCAAGGCGGCAGTCTCGCCGCCGAACTCCTCCGCGGTCTGCCGCATGATTTTCCCGATCGCGGGACCCCACCATCGCTTACGAGGCGCCTTGACGCCCTGCTCATTGAGGT
>NZ_JBKQOT010000016.1:0-5707 GCF_052145395.1 Roseiarcus sp. | reverse complement strand
TGTCGTCGGTGCGCCCGATACAGCGGACGCGCGGGGCCGTTCGCCCGCAGGCGCATCGGCCCGCGCTCACCCGCACATGGTCGCGGGTGCGAAATCGCAGCAGCGGCGCGGCGCGGTTGACGAGATGGGTCAGCACGAGTTCGCCTTCGGCCCCGTCCTCGAATGACTTCGGGGCGCCCGTATCGGGATCGATAAGCTCCGGATGGACGAAGCCCCGGCCGGAAAAATGCATGCCGGCTTTCGCCTCGCACTCGCCCCACAGCGTTATCGAGATGTCGCCGATGCCCATCGCCTCGGTGACGCTCGCGCCCCAAACCTCTTCTAGTTTCGCCCGCATGGCGGGTTCGCCGCCGCCGGGCTCCCCCGCAACGAGCACGCGCTTCACGCTCGACCGGGCGAGGTCCCTGCCGTGTTCGCGCGCCCATTCCGCAATGTGAAGCGCGTAGGATGGCGTCATCACGGCGGCCGTCGGCTTCAGGAGCTCGATCGCCGCGACGAGCCGCTCGGTGTTCCCCGTGCCAACCGGAATATGGCAAAGGCCGAGCCGGTCGAACACGGCGAGCGCGGCGCCTGCGACAAAGGGGCCGGCGTTGTAGGTCGAGACGATCTGCTCGCCGCGGACGATTCCCGAGGCCGCGTAGGATCGCGCCGAGGTCCTGACCCAAACCTCGATGTCGGAGGCGGTGAGCGGAATGTAGCTCGGGGTCCCGGTCGTGCCGCTGGTCGAATAGATGCGCGCGATCTCGTCCGGGTGGGCCGCGCGATGCGTCCCAATCGGCTCCTCCGGCGTACGCGTGGCGCGCAGTTCGTCTTTCTCGGTAAATGGCAGCGCGTGGATCGCCTCGAGCCCGCCAACGGCGCCGTGGGTCACATAGCCGGCGCGCTCGAGCTTGCCGCGATAGAAGCGCGAGCGCTCGAACAGGTATTCGATCTGCTTCCGGTAGAGCGGCGCGTCGAGGCGCGCCTGGTCCTCCCACGGCGCGGCTTCGATGTCGGGCTCGACCATCGGCATCAGGCGGAGCCTCCTTGGGCCGCGGAATGGTCGATCGCCTCTTCGCCCTTCGAGGCGAGATAGAAGCCGATCGGCGTCTCCTGCTCCTCGATGAGATGGGCAATCAGCCCGCCCGTGCGGGCGAGGATCGGCAGGGCGCGGATCAGCGCCGGCGGAACGCCGACGTCGACCAGCGTAGCGGCGATCGCCATCGAGACATTCATCGGCAGCGGCTTGCCCCAGGCCTCGGCGACCGCTTTGGTCAGCGCCGTCGCCGCCTCGACCGCGCGGCCCGCAACGCGGCGCTCGCGGGCAAGCGCGATCATCCGCTCGGCGCGCGGATCGACCGGCTTGTGCAGCGGGTGTCCGTAACCGGGTATCGGCCGGCGTGCGGCGCGATACTCCCGAACGACCTCGAGCGCCGCTTCGTCGATCGAGCCGGCTGCGCCCGTCCGCGCAAGCACGTCGTCGACGAGCGCGCGGCAAAGGTCGGCCGCCCCGAGGATCACGGTCCCGCAGCCGAGCACCCCGGCCGCGACCGCGCCCTGGAGGGCGGCCGGGTCGGCCGCGAGGGTCATCCGCGCGGCCTGAACCGAAGGTGTCAGCCCGTGTTCGGCGAGCGCGACCAGACTGAGATTGAGGAAGAAGCGCTGGTCATCCGTCGGCGCGCGACTGGTCGCCAGAAGGTACACGAAGTCGGTGAAGGTCGTGCCTCCCATGAGGTCGGCAGTCAGATCGCGCCCGCGAACCCAAATCCTCTCAGGCGACGCGGCGGCGATCTTCGTCTGCGCCGCGCCGGCCTTGCCGATCAGCATGACGTTTCCTCTCCCGGTCTAGCCGTCTCTTTGACGGGAACTTATTTAGGGACAATGCGACGATTGTCAGACAAAATCAAAGCCGCGACGCAAGTCCAAGGGTTGTGAACGGCGAGGTCACGGCGACGCGCCGATAGCGCGGTGCGCTTCGGCACAGGCGCCGCCCCTCTCCCCACATAGGGCGTCGACGCCCTATGTGGGGCGAACGTCACGATGAGGGCATGATTTTCCTCTATATCTCCGCTGGCGTGAGTGGAGCCTTCCCAAGGATCATGTCGGAGGCTTTTTCCGCGACCATGATTGTTGGTGCATTCGTGTTGCTTGATGGGACGAAGGGCATGACGGAAGCATCGACAATCCGAATGCCGAGAAGCCCGCGCAATTTAAGGTCAGGTGTCACCACGCCATCTTGACCCGAGCCGATAGAGCAAGTTCCCACTGGATGGTGGTCTGTCTTGCAAGAGCGGTAGGCGTACTCCGCGAGCTCCGCGTCTGTATTAATGTTGTCGCCGGGCAATCGCTCCGCCATCACGTATGGCTTCAGCGCGGGCTGCCGCAAGATGTCGCGCGCGAGACGGAGGCCTTTGATCGAACATTCCCGGTCATAGGGATCAGCCCAATAATTGGGGTCGATCAGAGGAGCTGCTTTCGAATCGGCGCTGGCGATTCGCACTGTGCCGCGCGAGCGGGGACGCAGGAATGCGGAGTTGAGGGTCACGCCGGGGTTCTTCATCGTGGCGACGCCAGCCTCGATGCCAGAGCCGAGGCCAAGATGGAACTGGATGTCGGGCGATCGCGCCTGCTTGTCGGCATACCAGAAGCCACCAGTTTCAAAGAGCGTTGACGTCACCGGACCGGTCTTGAACAGCAGATACTGAAGGCCTGCCCACACCGTGCGATGCGGCTGCGCGATGCGGTCATAGGTGTGATCGCCTGTGCATTCCGAGATCGCGTAGAGATCGAGGTGATCCTGCATATTCGAACCGACGCCGGGGAGGTCATGCACGACATTGACCCCCGCCGCTCGCAAGGAATCGGCAGGCCCAATGCCGGAGAGCTGAAGAAGGCGTGGCGAGCCGATAGCGCCGCAGCTAATGATGATCTCGCGGTCCGCATTCAACGTCTCGGTTCCGGTCCCCGACACGACCGTCACACCAACGGCGCGGCCGTTCTGCACCTCGATCTTCAGAGTTTGGGCGTTCAGACGGACTGTCAGGTTCTTCCTGCCCTGCACGGGCTTCACGAATGCGCTCGACGCAGAAGATCTTTCGGCATTGCGGGTGGAAAGCTGGTAGTGGCCCATCCCGTCCTGGACGGTGCCGTTGAAATCGTCATTGAAGGGAATGCCCAGTTCCTGCGCAGCGCGCAGGAAGGCATAGCTGATCGGCAGCGGATTGATCGGATATGAGACCCCGAGCGGGCCGCCATAGCCATGATAGGCGTTGTGGAGCTTCTGGTTATCCTCGCTTCGCTTGAAGTACGGCAAAACCTCCCGATAGCTCCATCCGGTCGCGCCGGCGTCATTCGCCCAGGCGTCATA
Source organism: Roseiarcus sp. (assembly GCF_052145395.1). Classification (NCBI taxonomy): domain Bacteria; kingdom Pseudomonadati; phylum Pseudomonadota; class Alphaproteobacteria; order Hyphomicrobiales; family Roseiarcaceae; genus Roseiarcus; species Roseiarcus sp. Next base: position 2,361 of record NZ_JBKQOT010000016.1, on the reverse strand, counting down.
GTCCTTGGCGTTGCCTCGCGTATAAAGCTGCGCGTTGATCGACGACCCACCCCCGATCACCTTGGCCTGCGTGTACCAGACGACACGGCCATTGAGGTGTTTCTGCGGGACCGTGCTCCAGCCCCAGCTGGCGACGCCCTTGGTCATCTTGGCGAAGCCCGCGGGCATTTTGAAAAGAGGGTTCCAGTCGCTTCCGCCGGCTTCGAGCAGCAAGACTTTGATTGACGGATCGGCGCTCAAACGATTGGCGAGTACGCAACCAGCAGGTCCGCCGCCAACAATGATGTAGTCGTATGCCATGTGGGTCGTCCTGAACTTAGCGTAGGTCTGTCTTTGCGATGTGATCGGAGACGCGAAGCGCCTGGGCGGCGATGGTCAGCGACGGATTGACCGCCGCCGAGGTCGGAAGGAAGGACGCATCGATGACAAACAGGTTCGGGTGGTCCACGGCGCGGCAGTAGGGGTCGAGCGGCGACGTCGCCGGATCGGACCCGATGCGGACGGTGCCGCATTGATGGGAACGCGTACGGCGGTCGAACGGCTTCGACAGGACGATCGGATAGCCTGCGGCGCGCAACCGCTGCCTGAAGGCCTTTACGAGCCCGTCGTGCGCGCTCCAGTTGCTGCGCTTCCAGTCGAGCCGGATCTGCTCGCCCTCGACCGTCACGCGGCTGTCCGGATTCGGCAGGTCCTCGCTCATCGCGTACCAGTCGACCGAGCGTCTGCTCATGAGAGTCAGCGCCCATTCCGGCGCCATGGGAATGCTCGACTTGAGGATCGGCCCGGTGACGCGGCCAAGCAGCTGGATGTTGCCGAGCGGCGGGCCGCCGTGGCCATCGTCAAGGTAGAAGTCGTTGACCCCAAGCGTCTTCTGATAGACCGAGTCGTTAACCGACCTGGGATCGATCGCGAGCACGGCCGAGCAATTGTGGTTCATGAAGTGTCGGCCGACCGTGTCCGAGCGATTGGCGACGCCGCCGTCGCGAGACGCCAGCAGCAGCGCGGCCGAGTTCACTGCGCCCGCGGCAAGGATGACGAGGCCGGCGAAGACTGTCCGACGCTCCCCGGCGACCGAGACGTCGACGCCTGTGACGCGCTTGCCGTCGCGATCCATGAGCAGCCGCTCGACGCGTGCATTCTCCCGCAGTTCGACGTTTCCGTGAGCGAGAGCTTTGCTGAGACCACAGGTCTCGGCGTCCATCTTGCCGGTCCCCGTGTCGGGAAAGGCGTCCCACGGCGTCTTCGCCCGAGCGAGCCATTTCTCAATGTTGACGCCGAGCGGAAGGGGAAAGGGGCGGAGTCCGACGCGCTTCAAGCGCTCCCGCACCTTGGCGATCGCGGGCTCGTCGGGCACCGGACCATAAGGGTAAGGCGCGGAATGCTTTGGCTCGGTCGGGTCGAAGCCGAGACTGCCGCGGACGTTGTAGAGCTTTTCGGCGAGGCAATACCAGGGCTCGAGTTCGTCGTAGGTAAAGGGCCAGCCCGGCGTCGCGCCTTCGCGGTACGCAATGGGCGCGAAGTCCGCCGCTCGGTATCGGAGCAGCACGGCGCCGTAGAGCTTTGAATTGCCGCCGACGTAGTAGTAGTTGCCGGGATTGAAGGCTTGTCCGGCGCCGTCGAGCCAGGTTTCATGTGGCCGGAAGACGCCGCGCTGGAAGATTGCGCGAGCGTCGCGCGCATCGGCGCTGTCGCGCAAGCGGACGCCGCGCTCGAGGATAAGGATCCGAGCTCCGATCGGCGCAAGGCCGGCCGCGCACGTCGCGCCGCCCATGCCTGAGCCAATGATCACTATGTCGACCGTCTCCGTGTTCGCCATCGGTTCCTCGTTGCTGTCGTCACGCGCGTCCGCTTTCCGTCGCGGGGTCGCGAACGCGTTCAGCCAAAGCACCTTCTAGATTCAGATCCGGCGTGACGACTGCGGATCGAACAGCACCGCCTTGTCGAGGTTGAAGGCGAAGGTGTGGTTCTGACCGACGGAGACAGGCGTCTCTGCGCGCATCCTCGCCGTCAGTTCCTTTCCAGCGGCGTGGGTCACCACATAGGTGTCAGAACCCGCGGGCTCGACAATTTCGACCGTCGCATCGAACGTGGCGACCGACTTTGCATTGCGGTCCACGCTCTCCTTGTCGTTGACCGCCTCCGGACGGATGCCAAAGATCACCTTGGCGCCGTCGGAGAGCTTTGTCGCATCGGCGCTGGCGGGGACCGGCAGGACGATCGGCGCATGGTCGTGACGCTCGATAGCGATCTGGCGGGCGCCGTTGGAGCGACCCACTTTCCCCTCGAGCAAGTTCATAGCCGGCGAGCCCATGAAATCCGCGACGAAGAGGTTGTTCGGTGAGTTGTAGATCTCGTACGGGG
>NZ_JBKQOT010000015.1:0-3530 GCF_052145395.1 Roseiarcus sp. | reverse complement strand
TGCGCACGATTCGCAGGTGCGGCGAAAATCGGACTCGAGACACGGCTGGCGAGGAAACGCGGGCGCGGATATGAACTGCGGGAGCGAGGATCTCTGACTGACCGGCGGCGCTGATCGGGTCGTGTTGCGATGGGCAGAGCCCCTGCCCTGCGCAGTTAGGCGACGCCCAAAAACTGCCGAATCGGTCGAGCGACCTTACCCCCACGAAACCGCCTGAGATGCCGAAGAACACGTATCGCTTATTTTTGGGCGTCGCCCTAGTGTTGCGGGCTCGAGCGAGTAGCGGGGCACCCTGCGACAGTGACGGCTTCGCTTTGGCCGCGTATTGACTCAAAAGAGTCGCCTGCCTCGCTATGTTTGCGGGGATATTAGGATGAGGTTCCAGTCGCGGGGCAAGCATCCGCAGTCGCCCGAGGCGAGACGCTGTTGATGAGGGTGTCTGCATGTCTTTGCCTCAATCGGGCAAAGGAAAACTGCTCACCGGAACGGCGCGACGCTTGACAGCGATTCGCGGAAGTGAGATTCTCGAGGTGCGAAACACGAGAAGGGCTTCCGGGGCGGCGACGTTTCGGGGGCCTTTTTCTTTTGCCTGCTTGCTCCCATTTGAGCCTCAGTTGAGGCGGTTGACGTACATCCGGCGCGTGATCAGGTGTGCGCGGCTGGGTTTTGTTGCTCAAATTCCGAAACCAGCGTGGGGATACGAGACTTTATCCAGTTTTTGAATTCGGGATTGTCGATAAGCAAGCGCATCCGACGGGGCGTTTCAGCAACGCGCATCAGCAGGGAACCGTTTGTCGACTTTACGTCGATCTTGTCATTCGGACTGCGAGGTGCGGACAGGGCGTGGACGACGATTGCAAAGCGATGATTTGTGTCGGCGGTGGCAAAGTTGCTTTCTGTGACGGCAGCCAGCGCGCGGTTTCGCGCAGCTGACTCCTTCATGAGGTCGGCAAGCTGTAGCCACCGCGGCCGTCCGATTTTTGGCGCCGGTCCTATCGCTTGTATTAGGTCGCCGGGAATTACGTTTGCGATCGTCAGCATGCGGGATAGTTCCGCTGGAAGAAGTCCGAGCGCGGACATAATGATGGAGCGGTCGAACTTCAGCTCTTCGAGTTGCTTTGCAAGGAGCACGCGCTCAATGTACGTCAGGTCCTTCCGAGCGAGGTTTTCCTGTGCCTGTGCGACGACGAGTTCGACGTCCGTCAGTGCCTTGACGATTGCCCGGACCGGGATTCCCAGTCGAGCAGTGGCTCGTATACGGCGATGTCCGTATGCAGCCTGATAGCGTCCCGGGTCGGCGGGGCTGGGCCGCACGAGAATTGGAACCTGCTGGCCCTTCTGCTCGATGCCGCTAACGAAGGCTTCAAATTCGGTATCGTTGTCGACGGGGATCCGGTCTTTGATGAAAGAAGAGTCGATCAGGCCGGGGTCGAGGTCGACAACAAGTCCGCCGGCGGCGATCTTCACTTTAAGATCACGGCTCTCGCTGGCTTCAGCTTTTATTTGGTCAAGCTGAAGACCGACAGCGCGGAGAGCGCCGGATACAAGGGGCTTCGGGTGGTCATGTTGGGACGGCATGGGAGCGGGGCCGTCCCCCATGAGTTGAGCTAACGTGCTGCGGCGAGGAGTGGTCATGCTTTCGCCCTGCCCCAGTTGGATTTGATCACATCCTCGATTTCGGCATTGACGGCGTCCATGGATTCGATGGCGCGCTCGTATGTCTGCCGGTGGACTTGGTCGCGGCTAACCTCGTAGATGGTTTGTTTGCGGAGGCCCGCTTCCGAGACGGCGGTCGATTTGACCATCGGATTGGTCAGCACCTCGTCGCCAAACAGAGACCGGAGGAAGGCGACGATTTGGCTTTGCGGGCCGTCGTTCGGCTCGTAGCGCGTGATTAGAAAGCGGTTGAAATCGACTTCGAACGCACCAACCTTCTCGCGCAGCACAGAGAGCAGACCAGACGCCATTGTGAGGAACTGGTTCATGCTGGCGATGTCGATCATCTGGGGATGCACCGTGACCAGCACGCCTGTTGCGGCGCATAGAGCGGTCATAGTGAGGAACCCGAGTTGCGGCGGGCAGTCGATGACGACGACATCGTAGCGATCATCGACGTTCGCCAGCGAGGTGGCGATGCGGTCAAAGAACAATTCGCGGTGACCCCCCGCGAGGATCCTTGGGGTGTCGTGCTCGAATTCTTGGAGTTCGATATTTCCCGGTATGAGGTCGGCGCCTGCGAAATATGTCGGCCGGATAACGTCGGTTATAGGTAACCGCATGTCGTCGTATCGGAGTGCTGCGTACAGGGTCTGATTCTCCTGGATGTCAATTTCTGGCTGATAGCCGAACAGAGAAGACATGCTCGCCTGGGGGTCGAGATCGATAGCGAGGACGCGGAAGCCGCGTGATGCGAGGTATTGGGTGAGATGCGTACTGACGGTGGTCTTTCCAGAGCCACCTTTGAAGTTCGTGACGGCGATAATCTGGAGGTGCTCGGAGCCCGAGCGAGTAGGAAGGTATGAGGGTTTTGTTCGCGCAAGAAGGCGACGGAGTTCGTGAACCTGTGCGAGGGTGTACAAACGCCGACCGCCGGGGCTTCGCTCGAGGATCGGCCCCTCCCCCGCCAATGATATCTGGCGCAGGTATCCGTCCGTGACACCGATCAACCGTGCAGCTTCCGCGCTTGTGAAAGAGCGAAGCTCCTTTGTCGAGCTTGGCGCGAGAAGCCTTTCTTGCAGGACGTGCAGATGCGACGTCAGCAGGGCCGCCTTATCTGCATATATTGAGTCGAGGGACGGCCGGGCCTGAAGGGATCGGGCTGGCTTCGTAAGGGGCATCATTGACGGTAGCCTGCGTAAGTGGCCGTTCTTCCGTAACAGGAACTGATTCGTTGTTACGGTCAACAGGAAAATGGTTAATGTCTATTAACCCTCAGGGGTAAGTAAAGGGGGTGGCATAGCAACGGTATTGCGAGGGCGTTGGAACGAAGCCGCTACGTCGAGTGACTTGCGGATGGTGGGTGTGTTGTAAATGATTGACGTCGGCCGCCCTTTTCCGAATTGCTTGGCAGCCTCCGGCGGCATGAGTCCTTGGGGATCGGCATCGAGATTCCAACCCCCAATAGTTAGGTAGGCCTGCTGGGGAAGGCACAGGGTGGGGCGCTGGCCACGCTTTCAAACTGATCGGGGGACAGCTGATAGGACAGATTTGACAGCTGTCAAAACTGACAACCTGCTTCTCCGCACCGCTCGCCCGGAAGTGTTTAACGGAAGGGGACGAAGCGGCACTGTGGAGACTGTAAACAGGGCTCAGGGCTCTAGAGGACGATATCCACCGGTACGAATGCGCGGCGCTTCCGTCGCTTTCACAGGCGACGCGGTCCCTTGCTTCACGGAAACGGCCGCGTGCGCACGATCGCTCGTGTGCGGCAGAGGAAGTGCTCGACGTGAAGGAGATCCTGGTAGCGCGGGGCCACCGGAAGCGGGCGTTCTTTGCGTTGGCGGGCAATACCGTTGAAGCACGCCTCCTCG
>NZ_JBKQOT010000014.1:0-8279 GCF_052145395.1 Roseiarcus sp. | reverse complement strand
CCGAGTTTCATCGCACGCTCCTCAATAAGCATCCCGCGCGATCCGATAAGGGACCGAGCCGTCGCCCTAACAGGTGGTCTGAGCTATGTATCCGCCTTGGGCCCCATGACAAACGGAGGCGGATCGTGCTGAAGCTTGGATATAAGGCGTCGGCGGAGCAATTCGGACCGCTGGAGTTGCTGAGGTTCGCCTGTCTTGCGGAGCAGTCGGGCTTTGACTCGGTCTTCATCAGCGACCACTTTCAGCCCTGGAAGCATCACGGCGGCCACGCGCCGTTCTCGCTTGCATGGCTCGGCGCCCTCGGTGCCCGGACGTCGCGGATCACGATCGGCACGAGCGTGATGACGCCGACCCTTCGCTATCACCCCGCCGTCGTGGCGCAGGCTTTCGCTACACTCGGAGTCATGTTTCCCGATCGGGTCGTGCTTGGCGTCGGCACCGGAGAATCGCTGAACGAGGTCCCCTCAACCGGCATGATCTGGCCTGATTTCAAAGAACGGTTCGCGCGCCTGCGCGAGGCCGTAACCTTGATGCGTCAGCTCTGGACCGAGGAGAGGGTGACGTTCGAAGGTCAGTATTATCGCACTCGGGACGCCACCCTTTACGACCGGCCCGCGACGCCGGTTCCGATTTACATCGCCGCGGGCGGCGCGTTGATCGCGAAATATGCCGGCCGAATGGGGGACGGCTTGATCTGCACCAGCGGCAAGGCGTCGGAGTTCTATACCGAGACGGTGTTGCCAAAGGTGCTGGAGGGGCGAGGCGAGGCGGGCTCGCGAGCGCCTGACTATACCCGGATGATGGAGGTCAAGGTCTCCTTCGACACGGATAGGAAACGCGCCCTGGAGGATACCCGCCACTGGGCGGTTCTCGCCCTGACGCCGGAGGAGAAGCTTTCCGTCCACAATCCGGAGGAGATGGAGCGCCTTGCCGCCGAGCTATCGGCCGAGCGCGCCGCGAGCCGCTGGATCGTCTCAACCGATCCGGACGAGCATGTAGAGAGGATCGGCCGTTACGTCGATCTCGGCTTCAGGCATCTGGTCTTTCACGCGCCGGGGCCTGATCAGGAGCGGTTCATCCGGCTGTATGCCGAGCACGTTCTGCCGCGCCTACGCCACCGTTTCGGCGCGCCGGACGGCTTCGTCGGCGCATGACTTCCCTGGAGGTCGTTGCCCTGCAGGGCCTGCCGCTTATCGTGGCCGGCGACGACCTGGCCGAACGGGTTGCGTCAGCCCTCAGGGAGAACCGCGTCGCGCCACGCGCCGGAGACGTGCTTGTCGTCGCGCAGAAAGTAGTCTCGAAGGCCGAGGGTCGCCTCGTCGACCTCGCGACGGTTGAACCCTCCGCTAAAGCTGTCGCCCTTGCAGCGGATGTCGGCAGGGACCCGCGCCTTGTGCAGGTCATTCTGTCGGAGTCGGTTCGTGTCGTACGGGCGCGCCGCGGCGTTCTGATCGTCGAGCACCGGCTCGGCTTCATCATGGCGAACGCCGGGGTGGATCAGTCGAATGTGGCGCCCACGGATGGCGCGCAACGCGTGCTGCTGTTGCCCGAGAACCCCGATCGGAGCGCGGAGACGCTGCGGCGCGGACTGGCGGCGCTGACCGGGGTCGACATCGCGGTCATTATAAACGACAGCTTTGGACGTCCCTGGCGCCAAGGAACCACCGGCGTCGCGATCGGCGCCTCGGGCCTGCCCGCGCTGATCGATCTGCGCGGACGGCTCGACCTGTTTGGCCGAAGGCTCGAAGTCAGCGTGATCGGTTTCGCCGACGAGGTCGCGGCCGCAGCGTCGCTCGTGATGGGTCAGGCGGATGAGGCGCTGCCGGCAGTTTTGATCCGCGGGCTGCGCTGGTCCGCTCCGGAATCGACGGCTGTCAGCATAGTCCGTCCCCCGAATGAGGATCTTTTTCGATGAGCGGGGATCTCGTGGTCGCTCTCTCGGGCGGCATCGGGGGCGCGAAGCTCGCGCTCGGCCTCAGCTGGATCCTGCGTGCGGACGATCTGCTTGTCGTCGCCAATGTCGGCGATGATTTCGAACATCTCGGCCTGCATATCTCGCCGGACGCGGACACGTTGATGTACACGCTCGCCGGCCTCGACAACACGAAGTTGGGCTGGGGCCGGCGGGACGAGACGTGGTCGTTCATGGAAACGCTGACGGCGCTCGGCGGCGAGGACTGGTTCCGGCTCGGCGATCGTGACCTGGCAATTCATGTCGAGCGCACCCGTCGGCTGCGGCGGGGTGAGCCTCTGTCCGTAATCACCGCCGACTTCTGCCGCCGGCTCGGCGTCGGTCCCCGCGTGCTTCCGGCGACCGATGATCCGCTGCGGACAAAGTTGCGAACGGACGAGGGATGGCTCGATTTCCAGGATTATTTCGTGCGCCTTCAGTGCCGTCCTGTCGTGCGGGAGCTCGCGTTCGAGGGCGCCGACGCTGCGAGCCCTCATCCTGAGCTGCTGGCGGCCCTGCGCGACGAGCAATTGCGCGCGGTGATCGTCTGCCCGTCCAACCCGTTCATAAGTGTCGAGCCGATCCTCGCGGTTGCGGGGATGCGCGAGGCTCTTTCCGCCTGTGCGGCCCCTGTTATCGCGGTGTCCCCCATCATCGGCGGGCGCGCGGTCAAAGGTCCAACAGCCAAAATGATGACGGAACTGGGAATGAAGCCAAGCGCCGCTGCGGTTGCGCAACGCTACGGCGATCTGCTCGATGGCTACGTGATGGACAACGCGGACGCAGACGAGGCGGCTCTTGTGGCGCCGAGGGTGACGCTTGCGCCGACGCTGATGACCACTCTCGCTGAGCGCGAGGAGCTGGCTCGCGTCGTCCTCGGGGCGGCGGACGCGCTCGCCTCATTGAATCGCGCCCAGAATTTCGCGTGAGCGGCGTCTGGGCCGTCGTGCCGGTCAAGGAGCTGACGGGCGCCAAAGAGCGGCTTGCGTCGTGCCTGACGCCTGAGGATCGTCGCGCGCTCGCGACGATCATGCTCGAAGATGTCCTCGACGCCTTGAGCGCGGTCTCGCAGCTTGCCGGCATCGTCGTCGTCACGGGCGATCCGGTCGCGGCGGCGCTCGCTGGCCGCTACGGTGCGCGCATCGTGGCGGAAGGCGCGCGGGAAGGTCATACCGGCGCGGTCATGGCTGGCGCGCGCCTGCTTGTTCGCGAGGGTCGGGCCGGCATGATGACGATGCCCGGCGATATCCCGCGCGTATCGCCAGCCGAGATCACCGAGACTTTGGCCGCGCATGGGTCCGCCCCTTCCTTCACGATTGTGCCGGCGCATGACGATCTCGGATCCAACACCATCCTCTGTTCGCCGCCGGATGTCGTTCCGCCGCGGTTCGGCGAGGATAGCTTCTTCCCCCATCTCGATGCGGCGAGAAGCCGAGGGATCGAACCGCGCGTCGTCCGCCGGCCGGGCATCGGGATGGATATCGACCATCCCGTCGATCTCGTGAACTTCCTGAAAATGTCGCCCTCTGTACCGACCCGGACGCTCGCCTTTCTAGAACAATCGGGCATCGCCGCTCGCCTGCTGACGGCGGACCAGGGTTCCCGTTAGGCGGCGGCGATGAGTTTCCGGGGCGGCGTCAGAACAACAGGCGCCAGAGCGGCGGCGTTCAGCGATGCGGCTCGCCGCTCCTCCGGGACCGGGCCGTAGAGCGTGCTCCGCTGCTCCGGCGTTCGCCCAAGCGACCGGATCAGGACCTCCATCGCCTCGGGCGGAAACTCCTGGCCGTGCTCGGATCCCGCAGCGCGGGAGATGCTCTCGTTCATCAAGGTGCCGCCGAGATCGTTGGCGCCGGCCTTGAGGCACGCCGCCGCTCCCTGGGGTCCCATCTTGACCCAGGACGTCTGGATGTTCGTGATGTGGGGGTGAAGCGCCAGTCGCGCCACCGCGTGCATCAGCACCGCTTCGCGGAACGTCGGCCCGCGCCGAGCCTGACCCTTGAGATACATCGGCGCTTCCATGGGCACGAACGGCAACGGCACGAATTCCGTGAAGCCGCCGGACTCCATCTGCAAATCGCGCAAGAGTATGAGATGCCTTGCCCAGGCCAGGGGATGTTCGACATGTCCGTACATGATCGTGCATGTCGTGCGCAGGCCGAGTCCATGCGCGGCGCGGGCGACTTCGAGCCACTCTGCGGTGTTCACCTTGTCCGGGCAGATGACTGCGCGCACCTCGTCGTCCAGGATCTCGGCCGCGGTGCCCGGCAAGGTGTTCAAGCCGGCGTCCTTGAGCTCAGCCAGGAACGACCGGATTGGCCGTCCGAGCGTCGCGGCGCCCTGCGTGACCTCCAATGGCGAGAAGGCGTGAATGTGCATCTCGGGCAGAGCGGCCTTGATGGCGCGGCAAATGCCGAGATAGGTCTCGCCGGTATGCTCCGGGTGAATGCCGCCCTGAAGGCAGACCTCGGTCGCGCCTCGCTCCCAGGCCTCAACCGCACGGCGCACGATTTCCTGCAGCGCAAGGTCATAGGGCGCGCCGCGCAGCGCCTCATGCGTCTTCCCCTTGGAGAACGCGCAGAAGCGGCAACGATAAGAGCAGATATTGGTGTAGTTGATGTTGCGGTTGACGACGTAGCGGACGGTCTCGCCGCTCGTTTCCCGGCGCAGGTCATCGGCGGCGTCAATGACACGCTGGTAGTCCGCGTCGCGCGCCGCGAACAGCCGCACGATCTCCGGCGAATCGAGGCGGTTGCCGGCTTGAGCGCGTTCGATGAGGGCCTCGATCGCCGGATCAACCGAGCGGGCGTGGATCGTTGGCGCCTGCGGAGCAGCGGTCGCGCCAGGCGCCCAATGGTCATCGCGCGCCAAGCCTTCGGCGTCGCTCAAACGGCGCACCTGCTTGGCGACCTCCGGGGCTGCCCAGGTCGCGAGGTCTCGCGCGTAGGCCGGATAGATCGGCAGCCGATGCACGAGGAGCTTGCCGGCGGCGGCCGTGCGCTCGGCGAGCTCAGTGATCGCCGGCCACGGCGCCTCCGGATTGACGTGATCCGGAGTGACCGGAGAGATCCCGCCCCAGTCGTTGATCCCCGCCGCAATCAGACGCGGATAGACGCCCGGCGACAGGTTGGGCGGCGCCTGAATATTCATCGTCGCGCCCAGAATCAGGCGGGCGGCGGCGATGCTCCAGAGGAGGTCGTCCAGATCAGGCTCCGCGGCGCCGGCGAGCTTGGTGCCAGGCTTGGATCGGAAGTTTTGGACGATGACCTCCTGAACATGCCCGAAGCGGCGGTGCAGATCGCGGATGGCGAACAGCGCCTCGAGGCGCTCGCCCCGAGTCTCGCCGATACCAATCAGAATTCCGGTGGTGAAGGGCACGCGCAGCTCGCCCGCCAGTCGCAGCGTCTCGAGACGCGCTTCGGGCCGCTTGTCAGGCGAGCCAAAATGAACGCCGCCCGGTCCGCTCAGCCGCTCGCTCAGCGACTCCAGCATGACGCCCTGGCTGGCCGATACTGTGCGAAGGCCGGCCATCTCGGAACGGCTCATGATTCCGGGATTGGCGTGCGGCAGAAGTCCCGTCTCGCGCAGCACCAGCGCGCACATCGCTTGCAGATAAGCGATGGTGGTTTCGTATCCGAGCGCGTCGAGCGCGTCGCGGGCGGCCCGGTAGCGCAGCTCCGGCTTGTCGCCGAGCGTGAAAAGCGCCTCCGTGCAGCCGGCGGCCGCCCCGGCGCGCGCGATCGCGAGCACCTCGTCCGGCGAGAGATAGGCGCGCCGTCCCGCGCGCGGCGGCTCCGCGAAGGTGCAATAATGGCAGACATCCCGGCAAAGATGGGTGAGCGGGATAAACACTTTGCGCGAATAGGAGATGCAGCGCCCATGCGCTTCGTCGCGCAGACGGCCCGCGGCGTCGATCAGCTCCGCGAGCGGGGCCTGCTCGAGCCAAACCCCAAGCGCGTCATCGCCCGAATCGCCCATCGAATCCCCTCTGACGCAGTTCGGCATCGGTTCCGTGTCCCTTGGAGCGGGACGGCGGATGATGTGGTATCTCTGTGGTCATTGCAAACCCGTCGAGGACGGGATGCTGATTGCCGACCCTGCCGCGTGCACGCGGCCCATTCGGGGAGTCTGCGTTATGAGGCAGTTGGGAAAACTCGGCGTCTGGTATCCGGTCGACCGTTTGGACGGAGCCGGGATCAGGCGCTTGCTGCAGACGGTCGAGGACCTCGGCTACTCCGCGCTCTGGTACCCTGAATCACTCGGATACGAATCCCTCTCAATCGCCAGCTTCATGCTCGCGAACACGACACGGCTGATCATCGGCAGCTCCATCGCCAGCATCTATGCGCGCGACGCTTTTACCGCCCGGCGCGGCCTGCGGAGCTTGTCCGGCCTCTATGACGATCGCTTCATTCTCGGCCTCGGCGTCAGCCACGCGCCCATGGTCGAGAGGGTGCGTGGTCATGTCTATGACAAGCCGGTTCCGGCGATGCGTCGCTATCTCGACGGCGTCTACGAGGACCCTGCGAACGCGACGGAGTGGCCCGTCGTCATCGCGGCGCTGGGGCCTTTGATGCTGAAACTGGCCGCGGAGCGGACGGCGGGAGCCATCCCCTATAACGTCACTCCCGAACACACCCGCGAGGCGAGAGCCGCCCTCGGCCCCGATAAGCTGCTCGCGGTGGAGCAGAAGGTTTGCCTTGAGACGGACGCGGCGGCCGCGCGCGGCCTCGCCCGGCGCGAGTTGCATCGCTATCTGACCTTGACCAACTACCGGAGCAACTGGCTGCGTCTGGGCTTCACCGAGGCCGAGCTCGCCGACGGCGGTTCGGACCGGTTCATCGAAGCGATGGTGCTCTGGGGCGACCCGACGAAGATCGCCAGCGACCTGAGCGCGCATCTGGCGGCGGGGGCCACGCAAGTCTGCATCCAGCCGATCCATGCGGAGGGCGATTGGGACGCGCGCGATCGGACCCTGACGGCGCTCGCAAACCTTTGAGCCTTTCGACGTCTGCGAGGCCCTATCTGCTCCCACGGAGGAGATGTTCATGGTCAAGATCGCGATCCTCGATGACTGGCAAGATGTCGCCCGCGGCAGCGCCGACTGGTCCCTGCTTGCTTCGCGCGCCGATCTGACATTCTTCGCCGACGCTTTCGATAATGAGGATCAGGCAGCCGCTGCGCTTGCCGATTCCGACATTCTCCTGACCATGCGGGAGCGCACCGCCTTTCCCGCGACGCTCCTCCGCCGTCTCCCCAAATTGCGCATGATCGGCATCACCGGAGCCAATGTCGCGACCCTGGATCTTGCGGCTTGTTCCCGCCAGGGCGTGGTTGTCTGCAACACCGCGGGCGGCGGCTCTGGCGCTCCCTTTGCGACCGCTGAATTGGCCCTTGGCCTGCTGATCGCCGCCGCTCGCGCCATCCCGGTCGCCGACGCGACTATGCGGGCAGGCGGTTTTCAGCGCGGCGTTCCCGTTGGTGTGAGCCTTGCCGGCAAGACGCTTGGCATCGTCGGTCTTGGACGGCTGGGAAGCCGCATGGCCCGCTATGGCGCTGCGCTCGACATGAAAGTGATTGCCTGGAGTCCGAACCTGACGGAAGCCAGGGCCGAGGCCGCGGGAGCGCGTCTTGCCAGAAAGGCCGAGCTCATGGCCGTGTCCGACGCAATCTCCGTGCACATGGTCCTCTCGCCCCGAAGTCGCGGCGTCATCGGGGCCGAAGACATTGATCTTATGAAGACGGGCGCAATATTGATCAATACGTCCCGCGGCCCCCTGATCGACCAGGGCGCTCTCGTCGCCGCAGTGCGGGCCGGCAGGATCAACGCGGTGCTGGACGTCTACGACAAGGAACCGCTGCCGCGGGACCACCCGCTCCGCGCCGCCGGCAACACGGTGCTGACGCCCCATCTCGGATACGGAGTGGAAGAGACCTGGCGCGACTTCTACCCGCGCAGCGTCGAGAATGCCCTCGCCTTCCTGGACGGGGCGCCAATTAGAGTTTTGAACGCTTCCTAGCCAATATGTGTGAAGAGCCGCCTGACATTGACCCAATGCCGCCGACGCCTCAGGCGTGTGGGCCTCGGCGGCGTCCACAAGCGCTCACGGCAATCGCCGACTCAAGGCCGGCGGATCCGACGCCCTCACAAGACGCCCCATGCCCGATATCGGCCGCGGCCCGTCGCCTCGCGCAGGCCCAGCTCGGCAACGAGGTTCTGCGCCGCCCGCGGAGTGACGCGGAGCGCCCTGCCGATCATGCCGGCCGAGATAAGCGGCCGCGAGAGCACGAACTCGATCAGCTCGGGCAACCGGGAAGTGGAGCGGCGGCC
>NZ_JBKQOT010000013.1:0-3530 GCF_052145395.1 Roseiarcus sp. | reverse complement strand
GGGCGCTCCCGATCGAGCTCCTGAGCAACAGCGAGGCCCACGACGCATGGTTTCGGGCGAAGGTGCGAGAGGCGCTGGAGGATGAGCGCCCGGACGTCGACGACGCCGCGGCCGAAGCGCATTTTGCTGAACGGCGCGCCTCGGCGCTTCGCAAAGCTCGGGGCCGGTCGTGAGGCTCGTCTGGACGCAGCATGCGCTCACCGATCGAGAAGCCATCTTCAGATACATTGAAGCCGAAAGCCCGCGCGCTGCAGTCAATGTCGACGATCAAATCATCGCCGCCGTGCGGCGGCTTCTCGAGTTTCCCGAGAGCGGCCGCCTCGGCCGCGTCGCCGGAACCCGTGAACTCGTCGTTTCCCGTACGCCCTTCATCGCAGCCTATGTCGTGACCGCGGACAGGGTTCGAATTCTGCGCGTCCTGCACGGCGCTCAGGTGTGGCCGGACGAGATCGTGTCAGGCGTTAACGATGCGTAGTTCGCCCGGCCTCGTCGGGGGAGCCAATACGCTCCAATATTGACGATCGCGCTTCACCGCTTTGGCGGCCATTCCGGGTACCGAACTTGGGTCGCCGGGCTCATCTTGCGTCGGCCCGTGTCAAGCCGAATATCCTGGGCATGGGGACGACGAAGAAAACGGGCGCACTGAGGCCAGACGCTCACAAGCGGAAGGTCATGTACCGTGGCGTCAAAATTTTCCCGAAGACCGGGAAGTGTCACCAATTGCCAGAGCGCGGCCCAGACTGGAGCACGATCGAGACGATCGTCGTGGGATTGAACCCGAAGCGCGCAGTTTATCCTGGCGACACGGTCGAGGCGGCGGAGCGACATTAGGCCGGGGCACGTCCGGCAGGGCCGCCTCCGCGCCGAAGCGCGCAATCAGCCCCCCGCCCGGGCCGCCGAGCGTCGCCGCCACCGGCGAGAACGCCGTCTGCGCTTTGGATTGCAAGAAGCCGAAGCCCTTGGCCAGCTCCGCCGGAATGAGGTTGCGTAGCGAAACGTCGTTCGCCAGCATGACAAGCCGGATGGCTTGGCCGGCTTCGTCGGCGGAAACGTTCATCGGCACGTCGCCGGCGATCACCGCGACCTCGGCTTCCATGTCGGCGCCATAGGCCTCGTCTGCCAGCAGGATCGGGCCGCGCGGGCCGAAGGGCGCGTCAGAACTTCCCTGATACATGAGGGGATCGGTCAGTGCGTTCGGCGGCATTTCTGCGCCGCGCGCCTTGCGCCCCAGCCCCACGTGATTGAGATAGGCTGACCCGTCCAGCCATTGGTAGGCGCGCGGCAGCGGCGCGGCGCAATCCTGCTCACGGAACGCGAACAAGGGAACCGCGTCGCGCGCGAGCTGATCCGCGAGCGCGGCGAGCCGCGCCGCCGCCTCCGCCCATGAATCGAGCGCCGCCTGCAGCGTCGGCGCGATCGCAGCCGCCGACGTCGCCTTCGTCAGATCGCGCGAAACGACCACGAGCTTTCCGTCGCACCCATGTTTGAGCGGCGCGAGCTTCACGGGCGGCTGCCGTACTTCCGCTCGAGGCCCCTCCAGCAATCCGCGTAATCGCGTTGCAGCGTTTCCAGTTGCGCGGCGTAGCGAGTGAGGTGCTGCGGAAGCCGCGTTTCGAACATGAAGGCCAGCGTATCGACGAGCTTGTGCGGCTTGAGCTCCTCGGTCGAGGCCTTCGCGAAGGCGTTGAGATCCGGACCATGCGGCAGCATGCAATTGTGAAGGCTCACGCCGCCCGGCGCGAAGCCGTCCGGCTTGGCGTCGTACTGGCCATAAATGAGCCCCATGAACTCCGACATGACGTTCATGTGGTACCAGGGCGGCCGGAAGGAATGTTCGGCGACCTGCCAGCGTTCGGGGAAGATGACGAAATCGACGTTCGCCACGCCGTCCTCCCCCGACGGCGCCGTCAGCACCGTGAAGATCGACGGGTCGGGATGATCGAACAGGACCGAGCCGACAGGCGAGAAGGTGCTGAGATCGTATTTGTAGGGCGCATAATGGCCATGCCAGCCGACGACGTCGAGCGGCGAGTGGCCGATCTCGCATTGATAGAACTTGCCGCACCATTTGACCGTGAGCCGGCACGGCGTCTCCTTGTCCTCGAAAGCGGCGATCGGCGTCTTGAAGTCGCGCGGATTGGCGAGGCAGTTGGCGCCGATCGGGCCGCGGTTCGGAAGCGTGAATTTGGCGCCGTAGTTCTCGCAGAGATAGCCGCGCGCCGGACCCTCGACGAGTTCGACCTTGAACTTCACGCCGCGCGGAATGACGCAGACGTGGCCGGGACCCACCTCGATGCGGCCGAGCTCAGTGAAGAACACGAGCTTGCCCGCCTGCGGCGCCACAAGGAGCTCGCCGTCGGCGTCGTAAAAATAGTCGTCCGCCATCGACTGGTTGACAAAATAGAGCGCGGCGGACATCCCCGTCTGCGTGTTGACGTCGCCCGCCGTCGTCATCGTGCGGACGCCGGCGACGAACGTGAGGTCGCCCTCTGGCGCGGGCGGCGGACCCCAGCGCAATTGCCCGATCGGCAAGTCGTGATCATCGAGGCAGGGCGCGCTCCTCCACCACGGCAGGGAAACGGGCGCAAATCGCGCGGCGTGCCGCACGCTCGGCCGCATCCGATAGAGCCACGAACGCTCGTTGACGGTGCGCGGGGCGGTGAACGGGGACCCCGAGAGTTGTTCGGCGTAAAGGCCGTAGGCGGCGCGTTGCGGCGAATTCTGGCCGCAGGGCAGAACCCCCGGCAACGCTTCGGTTTCAAAATCATTGCCGAAACCCGGCATGTAGCCGGGGAGAATCGCGCTCTTCACGCCGTTGCCTATTGGTTGCGCGTGCGACGAAATTAGTTGCATATGAAACCTGATTATGTCAAGCTCAGTTCATGGGCGCGGGCTTCGTTTTGAACGCATTCCTCCCTTTCCGCTTGAATCGGCTCGCCGCGGAGGTTTCGGAGCGGCTGGCGGGGCTCTACGCCGAACGCTTTGGCCTCGACGTGCCGCAGTGGCGGGTCCTGGCGACCCTCGCCGCGGGTCCTTGCACCGCCCAGGCCGTCGTCGCCTCGACCCGCACCCACAAATCGACGATCAGCCGGGCGGTCCAGCTGCTTGAAGCCCGCGGACTCATCGAGCGCGACGTCTCCGGCGCCGACAAGCGGGCCTACGTCCTCAAGCTGACGACGGCCGGACGCAAGCTGTTCCGCCAGCTCGAGCCGCTGGTGCTCGCCTATGAGGACGATCTTCTGTCGCGCATGACCGCCGCCGGCTCGAGAGGCCTCCTGCGCGGCGTCGGCGCGCTCGAGGCGGCGCTCGGGCTGTCGATCGGCGATCCGGCCGCACGACCATAAATCCGCCGCCCCGATGTCCGGATTTGGCGGACTTTTTGCGCTAGATGAGGGGCCCCAACTGACGGAGCGACTGCCATGGGTCCATTTCCGCATGAGGCGCCGCCGCCGGTCATTTCGGAGGAAAACCCGATGGGCACCGACGGCTTCGAGTTCGTCGAGTTCGCCCATCCCAAGCCCGGGTTCCTC
>NZ_JBKQOT010000012.1:0-7449 GCF_052145395.1 Roseiarcus sp. | reverse complement strand
TCCAACTGCCCGATCGCCCATTTGGCGACGAGCGCCGTCTTCCCCTCGCCGCCGAGCGCGACGAAGGTGAGCACCCGCGGATGCGCCTCGCCCGCGACCGCCTTCGCCCACGCCTCGTCGATGCGCTTCGTCTCCGCCTCGCGGCCGATGAGTTCGGCCGGCGCGTAGCGGTCGATGCGGCCGATGTCGAACAGAGACGAAAAACTCGTCTGTACGTCCAGCTTCGGCAGAGGTTGCGGTCGATTGGCAGCGGTCTTCGGCGTCGAAAAATCCGGCGGCGCGCCCACCGGCGGTTTCTCTACAGCCGGCCGACTATGGAGTTCACGAAGCAGCGCCTCGAATCCGGGATCGCTCAAGTTGAACGCGCCCATGCGATAAAACGTGTGACCTTTCAGGGGGTCGGGTATCGACGTTTCCGGTTCGTCTGCAAGCAAGATCGGAATAAATCGGGCGTTACCTTTCTCGTCATAGAGGTATTGGGCGATGATTCCGCCTTCCCAGAAGACACCTCGACCTTCGTCGGCCTCGACCTTGTTTTCGACGCGATCGCGATAGGTTTGCGTGCATACAACGATGACGAACCGCGATATGTCCGGCCGTAACTGCTCTGCGCACCAGCGTGGCCAGCCAAGCTTCGGGCGGGTGTGATAGCGGTCGAGTTCGGCGTCGACTCCCGTCGCACGCAGCGAATTGGAAAAGTCGAGCACGCGCTGCTGATGCTCCGCCGTGTCATGGCTGTAACTGATAAAGACTTTTCCGCCGACCATGACGATGCCGCTCCGCCGTTCGCGCGCATGACGATGAGTCTGCAAAGACCTTAACAGCCAAAAACGGAAAGGGGAATGGCGTGACGGGCGAAACCCCACGGTGTCATCGCGAGGAGGCCGAAGGCCGACGCGGCGATCCAGCGGAACGCAGGGCGCTCGACGTTCCCCTGGATCGCCACGTCGCTTCGCTCCTCGCGATGACGGTCGGCGCGGCCCCCACCCCTGCCCGCCCCCACAAGGGGGGCGGGAGTCGCTCGGCGCCCGATTGCCACCGCCCGTCCCCTCGGGCAAACTCGCGTTATGCCCGTACCCTTGAACCGCCTCGTCATAGCGCTCGCGCAGATTCCGTTCATCGTCGGCGACATCGCCGGCAATGCGGAGCGGCTGCGCAAAGCGCGCGCGGAAGCCGCCGGCTTCGGGGCGGACATCGTGATGACGCCGGAGCTTTTTCTCTCCGGCTATCCGCCCGAGGACCTGGTGCTGAAGCCCGCCTTCCAGGAGGCCTGCCGCACGGCCTGCGAGGCGCTCGCGCGCGAGACGGCCGACGGCGGCCCCGCGGTTCTCATCGGCCTGCCGTGGGTCGAAAAGGGCAAGCTGCATAACGCCATGGCGCTCCTCGACGGCGGGCGGATCGAGGCGGTGCGGTTCAAGGTCGACCTGCCGAACTACGGCGTGTTCGACGAGAAGCGCGTGTTCGTCCCCGGCCCCTCGCCCGGGCCGATCGTGTTTCGCAGCGTGCGAATCGGCGTCCCCATCTGCGAGGACATCTGGGGTCCGGACCCGGTCGAATGCATCCTCGAGACCGGAGGCGAGATTTTGCTCGTCCCCAACGCGAGCCCTTACGAGCGCGACAAGCTCGCGATCCGCCAGAACGTCGCGGTCAACCGCGTGGTCGAGAGCGGCCTGCCGCTCCTTTATGTCAACATGATCGGCGGCCAGGACGAGGTCGTCTTCGAGGGCGCACCTTCGCGCTGAACAGCGACCGCAGCCTCGCCGTCCAGCTTCCGGCGTTCCGCCCGATGGTGGCCCGCACCGTGTGGGAGCGCGGCGAAGACGGCTGGAGATGCGTCGAGGGCCCGAGGGAGGTCGTCGAGGAGGGCGACGAGGCCGACTATTCCGCCTGCGTGCTGGGCCTGCGCGACTATGTCGACAACAACCGCTTTCCCGGCGTGGTGCTCGGCCTTTCGGGCGGCGTCGATTCGGCGCTCTGCGCCGCGATGGCGGTCGACGCGCTCGGGGCGGAACGCGTCCACGCCGTCATGCTGCCCTACCGCTTCACCTCGAACGAGTCGCTTTCCGACGCCGCAGCCTGCGCCGAGGCGCTCGGGGTGCGACACGACATCGTGCCGATCGCCGAGCCGGTCGAGGGGGTGGAGCATGCGCTGGCAAAAATGTTCGCCGGACGTCGGCGGGACATCACGGAGGAGAACATCCAGAGCCGGGCGCGCGGCGTCATTCTGATGGCGATCTCCAACAAGTCGGGCGCGATGGTGGTCACGACCGGAAACAAGTCGGAAATGTCGGTCGGCTACGCCACGCTCTACGGCGACATGAACGGCGGGTTCAATCCGATCAAGGACCTCTACAAGATGGAAGTCTTCCGCCTCGGCGCGCTCCGCAACCGCTGGAAGCCGGTCGGGGCGCTCGGGCCGGACGGGGAGGTGATCCCCGAGAACATCCTCACCAAGGCGCCGAGCGCGGAACTGCGCGAGAACCAGAAAGACGAGGATTCTCTGCCGCCGTACCCCGTTCTTGACGGCATTCTCCACCGTCTGGTCGAGAAGGAGATGCGGGTCGCCGACATCGTCGCGGAGGGCTACGACCCGGACACGGTGCGCCGAGTCGAAAAGCTCCTCTATCTCGCCGAATACAAGCGCCGGCAATCGGCGCCGGGCGTCAAGGTCGGGCCAAAGAATTTCGGCCGCGACCGGCGCTACCCGATCGTCAACCGCTTCCGCGACACCGGCCTGCCAGCCCAGCCGCCGGACGCGGCGATCGCGCCGCGTGGGCAGGCCGGAACGAGCGAGCGATTCGAGGAGTGAGGCGCAGGGCCGTCTCGCGCAACGCGCGAGAGGCGGGGCAGTCCGTCGTCTCGCCTTCATGCGCGTCGGCTATCGAGAGGCGACGGAGGGACAGCGATGGACAGCGACACCAGCGAACTCGACCAGATGCAGGCGGACTATAAGAAGGCGGTGGAAGACTGGATCGCCGCGATCCGCAAGGAGGAGGCGCTCGCTTCCGTCGTCGACCACTCGACCGCCGATCTCGACGCGTGGGAAGAAGCGGGCTTCGAGGAGCACAAGGCGCAGCGCGAGGTCATCTATCGCAAGAAGCTTTACGAGGACGCGCTGCGCGAGGAGCTGTTCGGCTTCTGACAGGTCCTTTCGCCCGGCGAAGCGGGGAGAAGCGGCCGCCGTAGCCCGTCGAGAGACGGACGCCCTATCGTGGCCGGACGAGGGGCTTTGCGCCTTTTCCGAAAGGGTCTGCGCCGCCCCTCACCCCGGCCCTCTCCCCGCTCTCGCGGGGCGAGGGGGCGGTTTGTCCGAGCCGCTTCTCGAACCAGCGCTGCGCGTAGGGGTTGTCGTTGAACCGCGCGACCTCGCGATAGCCTGCCTTGAGATAGAGCGCATGCGCCTCGGTCAGCGCCTTATTGGTGTCGAGGCGCAGCACGGCGAAGCCCATCGCGGCGGCCTCCGCCTCCAGCCGATGCAGCAAACGCCGGGCGACGGCGAGACCGCGCGCTGCCGGCGCCGTCCAGACGCGCTTGATCTCTCCGATCTCGGCGCCGACCCGTTTCAGCGCCCCGCAGCCGACCGGCTCGCCCCTCAGCCGAGCCAGGACAAACACGCCCAACGGCGGCGTCAGGTTCTCGACGGACGCGGTCAGGTCCTTCGCAGGGTCGTAGCCCTCAACGAAGCGGTGGGCCAGTTCGCGGAAATACTGCTCGAGGCACCAGCGCGCGTCGGCGCTCGCCGGCGGCTCGATCTCGAGGACGACGGCGGCCGAAAGCAGCAGGCGCTCGACCTCGCCCATCGCCGCGACGAGGCGCGCGCGCCGGGCCTCGTCGAGCGAATCGAGGAGCGATGCGGCCAGCCGGTCGGAGAGGTCGTCGTAGGCGGCGACCTCCGAAAAGCCCTTCGGCGTGAGCGTCGCGCGGCGCAAGCGCGCGTCGGCGTCGGCGCGCTCGACCGCGACGAGGCCCTGCCGTTCCAGAGACCTGAGGAGGCGGCTGAGATAGCCGGAATCGAGACCGAGCCGCCGCCGGAGCGCGCGCGCCTCGGCGCCCGCTTTGCCGATCTCGTAAAGGAGCCGCGCCTCCCCGAGCGGGCGGCCGCGCTTCAGATAGCTTTGGTCGAGCGCGCCCACGGTCTCGGTCACCGTGCGGTTGAAACTGCGAACCCGCCGGACCTGTTCGGAATCCATTCTCTGACTTTAGTCAGATACTGAGGAAACGCAAGGCGCCCTGCGGCCGATGGCCGCTACGGCGCCGAAGGCCTGAACTGCGCTACGCCCCGGCCGAAGGATGGACCGAGAAGCGGCGCTCACGAAAACAAGCCTCCGCGCGATCCGGCGACCGCGCCGATGATGGTCAGGGCTGCGGCGGCGATGAGAACAAGATGGACGCGAAAGAGGCGGCGCATGAGACCCTCCGGATCGCGCGCCGCCTCCGCCTCCAGGCGCCGATGGGCGAAGGGCTCGATGACGAAGACGGCGATCATGAACAGCGCCCAGACGACGACCATCGCGTCCATCCACCAGAACGACGGATCGGCGAATCGCGGCCACAGCTCCTGCCGCCAGGTCATCCACAGCCCGGTCGCGCCGGCGAGGGGAATCGTCCAGCGCACCTGCGCGGAGAAAAGGTTCTCGATCGACTCGAACAGCGCCCAGCCCTTGCGCGCGTCGGGCGCGGCGCGGGCGAGCGGCAGGGCGACGAGCGTGACGAAGGAGACGCCGCCGATCCAGTGGGCGACAAACAGGACATGCAGGGCGCGCGCGAGTTCGACGTCGTCAACCATTGGGAATCCCGTGTCATCGAGGCGCCGCCCGCCGGCGCCCGTTCGAAGCCTAGGCGCCCAAAGGAACGCCGGTCCTTGACCTTGGTCAAGGCGAAGGGCGGCGGATCCCGGCTGTTCGTCGAAGCGCGGCGGCGGCTTCTCGATCATACCCAAGATTCAGGAAAAGCGGGCGCCGATTCGGTTGACGTTGCAGAAATACCCGATAGGGGTAATGTTGCTTGGCGCCGCGCACGCAAACTCGAGGCGCTAGGTTGCGCCGCGGCCAAAGGCGGAGTTGCGGATGGAGGCGGCGCCACGACCGGTCAGAGTCGCGGTCATCGGGGGTGGTTGCGCGTCCATCTCAGCGGCGTTCGAGCTCACGCGGCCGGAGCACAAGAGAGCCTACCAGGTCACCGTTTACCAGATGGGTTGGCGTCTCGGCGGAAAGGGCGCGTCAGGGCGTGGCGCCGCGGGGCGCATCGAAGAACATGGGTTGCACATCTGGCTCGGCTACTACGAAAACGCCTTCCGGCTGGTTCGCGAATGCTATGCCGAGTTGAAGGCCGTCGCGCCGGGGGGCGCCTTCTCGGATTGGCGCGACGCTTTCTTCCCCGACCCGCACATCGGGATCAGCGAGGAGGCCCGCGACGGCTCATGGTCGCACTGGGCGGCTCAATTCCCCCCGGGCCCCGGCGAGCCCGGCGACCCGGTGACCCCCAACCCTCTGACCCTCAGGAACTATCTCGTCAGGGCCGCTGGGCTCCTGCGAACGCTCTTGCTCGGCGTCGAAACGATAAGGGCGCCCCGGAAGGGCGAACCCTGCGTCCGCGATGCGCCGGACGATGAAGCCGGCGACGGTTCGCCTGACACGATCCTGAGCCGCATGGCGGCTCTCCTGCGCTACGGGGTCCTGGCCGGCGCAGCCGCGACTGTCGAGGCGCTCGCGTTGGTTGAAACTGCGCTGAAGTCGATCCCGTTTCCCGAGAGCCCCGTTCTGCGCATGCTTGACGCTGTCGCGGCCGCCATCAGGGACCAGATCGAAATGTTCGTCGCAACGGACGATGACGTTCGGCGCCGATGGGAGATTGTCGATCTCGTCCTGACGATCCTCGTCGGCGTGACCCGCGCTCGGCTGCTCTCGAACCCTCTCGGACTCGACGCCATCAACCGTTACGATTGTCGGGAATGGCTGCGATTGAATGGCGCTTCCGAGCGCACCCTCGACTCGGCTTTCCTGCGCGGCCTGTATGACCTCGCCTTCGCTTACGAGGATGGCGATCCGGGTCGCCCCCGGCTTGCGGCGGGCGAAGCGCTGCGCGGCGGTTTTCGGATGTTCTTCGGCTATCGGGGCGCACTCTTTTGGAAGATGCGCGCCGGCATGGGGGACGTCATCTTCGCGCCGTTCTACCGGGTGCTGCGAAATCGCGGGGTCAAATTTGAGTACTTTCACCGGCTCGAAAATGTCGAGCTTTCGCGTCCTGAGGAGATGGCGCCCGGCGAGCGGCCTTACGTGACGGCTCTCGAGTTCAGCGTTCAAGCCAGGACTCGCGATGGAAGCGAGTATGAGCCCTTGATCGACGTCAAGGGGGCGTCCTGCTGGCCGTCCGCGCCGGACTACGGACAACTGGAGGACGGCGCTCGGATCGAAGCCGAGGCGTGGGACTTCGAATCCCATTGGGACCGCAGAAACGTCGGCTCCCGAACGCTGATGGTGGTGCGCGACTTCGATTTCGTGGTGCTCGGCGTCGGCGTCGGCAGCATCCCCCATGTCTGCAAGGATTTTATCGCGAGAGACAAGCGCTGGCGGGCGATGGTCGCAAACGTCAAGACTGTGGCGACCCAAGCCTTTCAGATCTGGTTGCGCGAGGACCTGCAGCAACTGGGGTGGGAGGCGCCGCCCGTGACCCTTTCCGCCTTCGTCACTCCGTTCGACACGTGGTCCGATATGGGGCACCTCGTTCCTGCCGAGGACTGGCGCTGGCCGCCGCGGACGATCGCCTACTTCTGCAGTGTTCTTGAGGACTCGCCGCGCGCGACCGGCATATCGAGCGACGAGTACCGGTCCGAGCGATCGGACACAGTCCAGAGAAACGCGGTGGCGTTTCTGGAGCGCCATGCCCGTCACCTCTGGCCGAACGCCGTGAACGCCCGGGGCGAATTCCGGTGGGAGTTGCTTGCGGACGCCGCCGAGCAAGATCCGGCTGACGATCCGGCTCAAGCGGCGCCTCTCGGCAAAGTTCGTTTCAGGACGCAGTACTGGACCGCCAACGTGAACCCAACCGATCGCTATACGCTCTGCCTCCCGGGGAGCGTCGAGCATCGGATTTCCCCGCTCGACAATAACTATGACAACCTTACTATCGCCGGCGACTGGACCGACAGCGGATACAATCACGGGTGCGTCGAATCGGCGGTGATGTCCGGACGCCTCGCCGCGCACGCGATCGCCGGTTCCCCGGCGCTCGAGGACATCGTGGCTTTCGATCATCCATAGACTGGCGTCCCTCGCAATGGAACGGAAGGAGGCTGCATTGGTCGAGAAGGAACGGATGAAGCGCCCGGACCCGGACCCCGCCGGGAACAGCGGCAAGCCGTCGGCTCGGGCCGACAAGGTCATCACCGACACGGTCAAGCTCGCCTACGACGTCGCTGAAGAGCAGATCGACCAGGGCCGGCTCGCGGCC
>NZ_JBKQOT010000011.1:0-21500 GCF_052145395.1 Roseiarcus sp. | reverse complement strand
GCGTTCGCCCGTCGCGCCAAGCGCTGCTCGCTATGGCCGTCGCGCAGCAGCGCCAGCAATTCAGCGCGCTGGCGAGGCGAAAGAAACCCGCCGCGAATCATGCCTCCAGCCGAATCCGAAAACCCTTCCGACGCAAGCCTTTTTTCGCCCCCTCAATGAGTCCGGGTATACAGCGGGGTCGTGACCGGCGATGTGCAGAACGACACGGGCAGCACTCTGACCGTGACGGGGCTTCTGCAGGTGTCCGGCGTCGTGAACAACAGCGGGACGCTGGAAGTCGGCGGCGGCACGTCGCCCACAGTTACCGCGGGGGTCCTCACCGTAGCCGGCCTCCTGACCAATTCGAACGCGCTGACCGTCGACGCAGGCTCGACCCTCAACGCAAATGGCGGCGTCAGCAACAGCAGCACTTTCACGAACAACGGGACGACCTACGGCGCGCTCAGCAACAGCGGAACGGCCGGCAACAATGGCTCCTATCTCGGCGATGTGACCGCCAACACGGGGGCGATCACCAACAGCGCAAACTGGACGGGCAATCTCCTTGCAGGCGCGAATACAGGAGCGGGCCAGATCAGCAACGCCGGGACCTGGAGGGGAACCGGCAACAACGACGGCGGGCAACTCAACAACTCGGGGACCTGGATCGGCGAGATCCTCAACAACAGCGGCGCATTCACCAATTCGGCGACCGGAACGGTGACTGCCGGGCTGGTCAACAGCGCCGGGACCTCGACCAACGCCGGCACGATTAACGGCGGCGCAAACATCACCGGAGGCGAGCTCGACACCAACAAGTCGACGAGCATCATCAGCGGCGGAATCACGAACAGCGCGACAGTCAAGGCGGCCGGCCAGGTCTTCGGCGCCGTCGTCAACGCCGGCACGTTCACCGTGACCGGCGCGACAGTCGGCGACGGCTCGAGCGTCACAAATACGGGGGTTCTGACCGTGAACGGCGGCGCGTCGTTCACCCAGACCGGCACAACGGCCAACTCTGGATCCGTCACGATCAACGCTGGCGGCACATATGGCGGCGGCAACTACAATCAGACGGCTGGAAGCACGTCGATTGGCGGCAGCGGCGGTGCGCTGACCGCGTCGGGCTCGATGACCGTCAGCGGCGGCAGCGTCCTCAACAACGGAACGGTGAACGCCGGCGCGGGCGGCGTGACGGTTTCCGGAGCGTCGACCGCCTTCGACAACTTCGGCACAGTTTCGGCTGGCGCCGGGGCGGCGGCTGGCGCGCTCACGAATAGGGCGACCTTCACCAATGAGAGTGGCGCGACGGTAACGGCTCCGGTAATCAATACCGGAACGATCGCCGCCAAGGGCGGCACGTTCGACGGCGCTATCCAGAACAATAGCGGCGGGATGTTCACGGTGATGGGAAACGTCACCGGGGCCAATGTGTTCACCAACGCCGCCGGCGGAACGCTGACGGTGTCGAGCGGCGGATTGACAGGCCTGCCCGGCCTCGCCAACAGCGGCGGCGTCTCGGTCGCCTCCGGCGCAACGCTGAGCGCGAGCGCCATCATCAACAACGCTGGCGCGACAGTCGGCACGTCGGGCACGCTGGCTTCGCTGGTCACGCCGCTCATCAACTCCGGAACCGTCAACGCCAACGGCGGCGCGGTGAACGGCGCGATCGACAACAAGAACGCCTTCAACGTCGGCGGGACGGTGTCGAGCAACAGCACGTTCCTGAACGAGTCGGGCGCGAACCTGAGCGTGAACTCCGGCGCCTACACGGTCACCGGCGCCCTGACCAACGCCGGGTCGCTGGCCGTAAGCTCAGGGGCTGCATTCACCGACGCCGCCGGCGTCGCCAACGCCTCGGGCGGCACGATCTTCAACTACGGCGCGATCACCGACGCCCTCACGAACAGCGGCACGGTCACCAACAACGGGACCTACAACGCCAATGTTGCGCTGAACAACGGCACGATCAACAACCTCGGGACCTGGAACGGCGTCGTCGACCAGTACGCCAATGTGGCGAACGGGGTGATCAACAACTCCGGGACCTGGGCCGGAACCGGCGTCAGCTACAACGACGGCGGCACGATCAACAATACCGGGTCATGGTCCGGCGGGCTGATCAACGATCAGGGCATGATCAACAACTCCGGCGTTATCACCGGCGGGCTGACCAACAGCGGCGGCTATTCGATCAACACCGGGACGATCAACGGCGGCACCACGGTCACGGGCGGCATGCTGGACAGCTTCGCCTCGTCGAGCGTCATCAACGGCGGCGTAAACGTGTCGGGCAGCGGCGTCGTCTACGCCCTGAACACGATTGGCGGCAACGTCGGCGTGAGCGGGAACGGCGTGTTCTACGTCGGCGACCACAGCGCGGCGACGACCAACCCGACCCTCGGCCAGACCCTGAGCGTGAGCGGATCCGTCACCGGCCCGATCACGATCCCGGTCAACATGGCGACGGGCGCGTCGAACACCATCAACGTCGGCGGATCGACGGCGGGCGCGAGCACGAACTTGACGGGCCAGCTCCAGAACCCGGCCAACCTCGTGTGGACCACGCCGAACCACACGCTGACCTACTCGAACGCCTCGATCCCGCTCAGCGGAACGTCGCTGCAGACGCTGTATGCGCTGTCGAGCCAGCCCTTCAGCTACTTCAGCTATACGCCGACGTCGGGCAACAACGGCGTGCTCCAGTCGCTGAAGCTCGGCGCGGTGTCGGCGCCGGCGAGCCAGATCGCTTCGATCCTGACGGCGCTCAACTCGTCGTTCTTCCAGAACGCCCAGGCGTTCCTGGGCGTGCCGACCAACCCGACGGCCAACTTCGTCTACGGCGGGATCTGGTCGCGCGCCGGCGGGGCCGCGATCACGATGGATACGACCGCGAGCGGCGGCAACTCGCCGACCACGCTGTCGTCGCACTCGCTCAACGACATCGGCGGCTTCCAGTTCGGCATCGACGAGGGTCTGTACAACATCAACAACTCGAAGATGAACGTTCACCTGGGCATCACCGCGGGCGAGGCCTTCGCATCGGCCTCGGATCAGTTCCCGGGCAACGCGTTCGAAAGCGCTATCGGCGTGAACACCAACGCGAACGTTCCCTTCTATGGGGTCTACGCGGCGCTGACCGGAAACGGCCTGGCCGCAACGGTCCAGTGGCGTCGAAACCTCTTCGATCTCAACCTGAACGACCAGTATCTGGGCGGCAACGGGCAACGGACCGTGGACGCGGCGGGCAACACGTACTCGGCCGACCTCAGCTACAACCTCCCGTTCGGCGACGGCTACGTCGTCACGCCCGGGGCTGCGGTGTTCGTGTCGCGGACCAACATCAACGATCTCGCGGTCCCGTCGCCGGTCGCCGGCTACCCAGAATCGGTGTTCTCGTTTGCGTCGCTCAACAGCACGCTCGGACGCTTCGGGGCGCGCCTGGTGAAGCCGTTCCAACTCAACGACGACCTGATCATCGCGCCTTATTTGTCGATGAACGTCTGGCATGAGTTCCAGGGCGGTTCGACCACGTACTTCACGCAGCAGATCGAATCGGTGTCGCCGGTCTACACCTCGAGCCTGGGGACGTTCGGGCAGGTCAGCCTGGGCTTTTCGACCCAGTCGCCGAAGGCGGGATTCACCAGCTATCTGCAGGCTGATTTGCGGGTCGGTTCGAACATCCAGGGATGGGGTGTAGTCGGTGGTTTACGCTATAGCTACTGATTGGCGGACATGTTAGGATTTCGCAACGTGGGCGTAGATTGAATAAACCGCGGGGGCGGATTGGAGAGTTGTTATGTCGAGAACGCCACGCGTGTTGTTTGCGGCGCTGAGCGCAGGTTTGCTGTGCTCTGCCGCCGCCGCCCAGTCGGTCGGCCCGTTCGCGGGGGCGGATTGCCGGGAAGCCAAGTTGGACAGGGTCACCCAAGGCAGGGTGCAGTCAACCGATACGGTGATCATCTGCAAGCGCACCGACGAGGTGAAGGCGGCGCTGGAACATGGCGGCGCCCGTTTCGCGGCTGCTCCGGCCAGGCCCGAGCCGACGGTCGACCGGCGCAAGATGGATCACGTCGTCTTCACGGCGCCGGTTCCGTCGGATCGGGAATGCGCCATGCTCAATTGTCCGACCTACATCCTGACGGGCGTCGGCGACTGACGGGTCTGGAACCCATTGCGCCGGTCGTTTGCCAGCGGGTTCGCGCGGATCAATTGTGATCGCCGCAGACTTTAAAGGCGCTGTGGTCGATCGTATAGTGTCGAGCGCGGGGGCGGCGGCCCGGCCATTCGGTCAGTGGGTTGGTGACGTTCCGCGAATGGGCCGAGAAGCTGGCAGCGATGATAGGACGTTTTGCGCGTTGTGCGCTGCTGGCGGCTGGGCTCGCGATTCTTGGACTTGACGCCAATTCGCCCTGCGCGGCGGAGGTCGACCAGAAAACCGCCGCGGCCCAGGCGAAGACCGAGACGGAGCGGAGCGAGAAGGGGTGGGCCGACCTGAGGTCGAATTCGGACGTCGCCGCGCTCCGGGACTTCAGGGCCCTCGATCCGAATTCGCCGCACGCGACGGAAACCGACCGCCGCGTCGGGCGCCTGCAGCCAGGTCCGATGATTATGGCGCAGCTCGACGACGCGGTGGCGTGGGACCACGCCAAAAACGCCAACAGCATTCCAGAGTTGCGGGCGTTCAAGCATTTCTTCCCGAATTCCCCTCACGTCGCCGATGCGGACAAGGCGATCGCAGCGCTTGAGAATGCAGCCGAGGAGGAAAAGCGGAAGGAAGCCGAGGCCGAAAAGGCGAAGCAGGCTGAAGAGGCGTGCAAACACGAGGCCGCCGACGTGGACGATTTCGTCAAGGCGCGCAGCGTCGGCGCCCTGGAGGCTTTGCGCGGGCGGACGACCTGCGCGAAGACAATCGCGGCGATCGACGAAGGCTTGCGGCAGCTCAAGACGCAGGAGTGCGCCTCCGAACGCGATCAGGTGCGCGATCTCGGGTCGGATCTCGAGGCTTTGCGCAGCGCCGTCAGCGGCTTCACTTGCGACGCCGTGATCGCGGCGACCCGCGGTCGGATCGGTCAGCTCGAGCAACAGGCCGCTCTGGTGGCGAGGGGCGTGCGACGACGCCAAATACGAGGTGGACAACAAGACCGATCCGTTCGAGGCCGGCGCGCGTGAAAAGCTCGAGAAATACGTGACGAGGACGGAGTGCCCGGCGGCGTTGGCCGATGCGCAACAGAAGATCAAAGACATCGACGACCGCATCAACGATGCGCAGGCGCAGTTGAAGAAGCTGGGCTGCTACGCCGTCGAGCCCTCGAGCGCTCGTTTCGACAAGGAGACTCAGGACGCGGTCGGTCGGTTTCAACGCTGGGCGCATCTGAGCGTCGACCAGACACATCTGACAACTGACCTCGTCCAGAAGCTCGCGGCCTTCACCGGGGAGGGCGCTTGCCCGGCGCTCGCACCCCCGCCGCCTGTCGCGGCGTTGCCGAGCGAGAAGCCCGCGCTCCCGCGGGAGCAGCCGAAGCCAGTGCGTCCGAAGCGGGAACCGGTGGAAAGCGCCGAATCGGCGCTGGTTCGGCATACGGCGCCTGCCCCGCGGCCGGCGCCGGCTGCGCCCGCGGCGCCCGCTGCCTCTTCCGGAGGCGGAGGCGCAAAGTCGCAGATTTTCATTCCGAACTGACGAGGGGCCCTGCTCGTAAACGTTCAAGCTTTCGCGATGCGCGAGGACGGGTCCGCGCCTGCGGGACGCGGGGCTTCGTGCAGGGGCGAACGCGTCGGCCTCCCGCGGAGCCGCACGGGCTGGTCGGCGTCAGGCCTCGGCGGCCGGTCAGTTGACGAACATGAAGAAGTCCGCGCCGACGGTCGCCGCTCCGTTCTTCGCCTCATCCGCCAGCCCGGGCGTGATTCCCTTCAGTTCGCCCGAGCGGAAGCGCTCGAGGCCAGGGATCGGCTTCGCCGACGTGACCGCCATGACGAGTTGTATCGGTCCGACGGAGCCCGCGTCGGGGACCAGCGGGACGCTGAAAGTCGCCGCATCGCCGCCGGGCTGAAGCTTTGCGTCGATGCGATAGGCTTTGCCCTGATTGTCCACGAGAAGGAGGTAGAGACGTCGCCCGCCGAGATTCGCGACCGTGCCGGAAAGCGGCTTGTTGCGGCCGACACGGTAATCGGACAGCGTGATCCGCGGCGCGCTCGCAGCGTCGCCCGAGGCGGGCCGCAGCACGTCGAGAGCCGCGCATTCCGGCGGCACGATCAGCCGCAGGCTGAGCTGCGGCTCGGCGCCGACCTCTTTCCGGAACGACTCCTCGAATCGCTCGAACGGCCCCAGTTGGTCGCCCACTCCGAGGTAGGCGTGGCCGCCGGCGGCGCTCGGCAGCGCTTTGATGAGGAAGCAGTCGCCACCGTCGAAGCTTTGAACGAATTCGGCCGCTCGGTCTGGCGCTGGAGGCGTTTCGACCGGCGGCGGGGGCGTTTCCGCCTTTGCCGTGACGTTTGCCGCAGCCGGTGAAACGTTCAGCTTGACCGACATCCGTCCGGCGAGCCCGGCGGCGTTGCTGGCCACAACATCGAACGCATACGATCCCGCCGTCGTCGGCTTGCCTGAGATCTGGCTGTAGCCGGAGCCGAGGTCGGCAAAGACCAGGCCGGCCGGAGGGGGCGGATCGGCCCGGAGCGTCATCGGCGTCGCGCTTGCGCCCCCGCTGAACGGCGGCAGATCGGCGCTGTAGTCCTGACCGACCGTCGCCGGCTCGAGACTGGCGACCGGGAGCGACGGCCGCGGAGCTTCCAGTCGCGCGGTCTGCTCATCGTTGTGCGTGGAAGGTTGAGCCGCGGGCGCGGTCGCGGGCTGCTTTTCCGCGGGCGGAGGCAGCGGCTTGTCCGCGATGACCAGGGTCGCCATCATTTGCGCCGTCTTGCCGTTGGCGTTAACCGCCTCGACGCGCACCGTGGTCCGGCCGGCGTGCGCAGGCGAGCCCTCGAACAGGCCTTTGCCCTCCCCGAGGTCCCGGAAGCTGAGCCCATCGGGGACCGATTCGGCCGATAAGCGCAGCTCTTTGCCGCCGTGGTCGGTGAAACCGGGGAGCTCGGCCCGATAGGGCGCTCCGACGGTCGCTGACGGCAAGTCGATCGCGGCCTGCGGCGCGCGGGGCGGCGCTTCCTTGAGAACCTCCGCCGCGGTTGGGACATGCGGCGCGGGCGGAGCGACGACTGCGGCGGGCGGAGCGACGACTGCGGCGGGCGGATTGGCGACCGCCGCGGGCGGCTGGGCGGCGCTGCTGGGCGTTTCCGATGGGGGCAGCGAGGCGGTTTGTTGGGCTTCGGGCGGGGACGGCGCCGCCGGCGACGCGGGAGCAGGCGGCGGCGTTTGCGGCGCGGAAGGCGCGGCGAGCGGCGGCAGTTTTGCGCTCTCGGCCGGGGCTTCGGCGGCCGGGCGTGAGGCGTCCGCGGGCGGCTTTGAAGGAAGCGGAGGCAACGGCGGAGTCGCGGAGGCGGTCGGCGCGCTGGACGCGCCAGTACCTCCGGAACCTCGGGTCCACTGCGAGAGATCGTCCTTGAAGACAAAAGCGACGCCGCCGAGGCTCGCGACTGCGATGACGGCGCCGAAAATGGTAGCGACACGCCCGCCGGACGACTCGCGCGGCTGCTCGGCCGTTCCCGCCGGCCGCAGCGCCGGCTCCCGAACCGTCTTCCTTCGGGCCGACGGAGCAGGCGCCGTCTGCTCCGTCCACTCGGCGATCGCCGCCATGCTCGCGGGCCGGTTTTCCGGCAGCGGCTGAAGCATCGACTGCAGCAGCGGCCGAAGCGACGGATCGACATCGGAAAGGTCCGGAACGACGCGGCGCTTGTCGATGACGTCTGCCTGGGATCCGCTCATATCCAGCGTGTGGCCTCGCGCCGCTTCGGCTAATACTAGACCTAAACTGTAGATATCTGACTTGAATGTCACGTCGCCGCCGGCCAAGCCGAGTTGCTCCGGCGACACGTAGTTGTATTTTCCGGCGAAGCCGGAGCCGATGATTGTCTTCTTGCCCATCTGTGCCGCGCGGGCGATGCCGAAGTCGATGATCTTGGCGTTGCGCACGTCGGCGCTGGGCAGGATGATGTTGTCCGACGAAATGTCACGATGAACGACGCCCAGTCGGTGCGCGGTCTCCAGCGCGGAGGCGATTCTCTTTCGCAGGATCGTGACGTCGGGCAAGGGCAGAGGCCCTGAGGTCAGGCGGTCGCTCAGGGACGGTCCGTCGACGTACTCCATCGCGAGATAGGCGCGCCCGATGACCGGATCGACGGAGAAAAGGAAATAACGAACGATCGCTTCATGCACGAGGTTGTGAAGGATCGACGCCTCGCGCCGGAACAGCTCCATCACCTCTTCGTTGGTCGAGAACTCGGGACGGATCATCTTGATCGCCACGATATCGCCGGTCTGGATATTGAAGCCGCGATAGACCTCGCCCATGCCTCCCTGAGCGATCATCTTCTCGATTTCGTAGATGCCGTTCAGGCGCGTGCCTGGCTTGACGCTGCCGAAGACCCGCGGCTGAAATACGGTTCTCTCCTCCACCGCTTGTTCTCCGGAACTCAAGACCCAATCGACACGGTCGGGCCCGCGTGGGTACGCGAATCCCCTCGACGACGCCTGCTTCGCTGAGACCGCCTGCCCGCCAGAAAGTAGCCCCGAAACGAGCAATCGGAAACCGCTTTTCCGCGCCTCTTGTAACCGATCCGTGTTCTCAAAGCCATTTCGTCTGGTGTATGACTCGGCGCAGGAGCGTTGGGCCCTCGCTCCAGCCTTCTGCTTGCTTCGAAAATGGCGGTCGAGCGATGGGCGTAAGGTTTCCACGGTTTCGTGGAGCGCAGACCCGAATGCGGGGAGAGATTGATGCGCGGATCTTTGAATTTGATGCTCGGCGCCGCAGCCTGCATGGCTCTCGCGCCCTACGTTGCGGGCGCGCCCTCGGCCTGGGCGGGGCCCGCTTATAACGCTGATAACGTGGTGGATATTTTTCTGAAAGATAAGGCGGCCGCGGCCGACTACAAAGCCAAGGTCAAGACCCGGGGGATTTGCATCGGAACCGCGGCCGAATGCCCAACCCCCCAAGCTCCGGCGCAGGCGCATTTCGACCTGCTCGTCAGCTTTGATTTCGATTCGGACAAGCTGACCCAGGCCGCGAAGGACAATCTCGATCAGTTCGCCAAGGCGCTGCAGGACCCGAGGCTCAAAGGGGAGAAGTTCGAGATCGACGGCCACACTGACGCGACGGGCGCCGAAGACTACAACCTGGGGCTTTCCGAGCGTCGCGCAAACGCGGTTGTCGCTTACCTCGCCGCCAAGGGGATTGACGCTTCGTCGTTGATCGCCAAGGGCTTTGGAAAGTCGAAGCCGCGCGTCGCGGACCCGTACAGCCCGGAGAATCGTCGCGTGGAAACGCACCTGATCGAGTGACGGGAGCGAGCTGACGGAGCGGCGCGCGGCCCCGCGCAGCTCCATTCGGGGTGGAAATAAGAGGCGCCCAGACATTATGAGGGGCAGAACGTACGGACCCGGAAGCCGAATCGAGCGCGCGCGGGTGGAGGGAGATCGGTTCCAGCCGTGAAGAGTCGAGCCGGCTTCATCGCGCTCGCCGCGTCGGTGGCGGTAACCTGCGTCTGCGCGGGATTGATCGGCTGGCGACTGACGACGCGCCACGCGGTCGCGCCGTCCGTCGCGCCGGAACGCGAGGCGGCCGCCGCGCCGAAAAAGCCTGAAGCCAAGATCTCGGCGATCATCGATCTGCCGGGCGATCCTGTCCTCATTCGGCGCGGCGCGGTCAACGCGCCGAAGGATCTTTTGATCGCAGTCCCGCCGAAACTGACGCCGGACGCGATCCGGCCGGGTTCTCCGGGTTACGCGATCAGGCAGGCTTACTTCGTCAACTCGACGCTGGCGTCGACCAACGGCGGCTATATGGGCCGATTCCCGGAGGCGGGTCAGGAGGCCGACGCCTTGGCCGCTGAGGTCCAGATGAACGCCGAGCAGGCGACGGGCGCGCAGACCCAGGCGCAGATCGACGCCGGCTCTGACGACGACGGCGGCGCCGAGACGCCTGTGGACGCTCAGGCGCAACTTCTAACCAGCGCCAACAGCGATAGGCTCGAGATCAATTCGGGCGGGGCGCAGGGGAAGGCGCAGATTCTCGACGTTGTACTGAAACCGGTCGTGGCGGAGAAGATCGGCGATCTTCTGATCGCCAACGGTTTCGCCGAAGACAGCGCGCGGGCGCTCGAAAGCGCCGCCGCCGCGCAGATCCACGTCCAGACGCTGCCGCCCAGCGGCGTCGCCCTCGCAGTCGGCGCTCTGGACGCCAGCGGCGATTACCGGGCGATGCAGATCACCATCTTCGAGGGCGGCGAATATGTCGGGACCGTCGCGCTCAGCGAAGGGGGTGAGTACGAAGATGGGGCGGAGCCCGTGCTCCCATCCGGACTGATCGACGATTCTGCGCGACAGACGGAGGTCGCCGTGCGCTACAACGTCGCCGACGGCATCTATAGCGCCGGGCTGCGCAATGGCGTGCCGGAGGACATCATTCGCGAAGCGATCCAGCTTGTCGCCGGGCTCGCCGACCTCAAGGCGCCGCTTCAGCCCGACCAAACCGTCAGGGTCCTGTTCATACGCGACTTCCGCGACAAGCCGAAATCGGCGGGCCGCGTGATCTATGTCGGCCTGCACGGCGGAGCACTGGCGGTCGACTGCTATGCTTTCGAGGAAAACGACGGCCGGTTCCGCTGCTTCAATCCCAACAAGGCCGAGAGCGCGACGCCGATGCCCGAGGCGCGGCCGAGTTCGTCGGTCGAGAGTCTTGGCAGCAGCGGCGCCGCCAGCGTCGGCGGTATTCTCGCGCCGATCAAGGGCGCGCCGGTGACGTCGCTGTACGGGATGCGGTTCCATCCCATTCTGCATATTCTCCGACTGCATGCCGGGATCGACTTCGGCGCCCCGGTTGGCTCGCAGGTGCGCGCCTCTGCGGACGGCAAGATCGAGATCGCCGGTCCGGTCTCGGGGTTCGGAAACCACATCCGGATCCAGCACGCCGGCTTCGAGACGTCCTACTCGCACCTGTCGGAGATTCCCGACTCCATCAAGCCGGGGGTGGAAGTCAAGCAGGGCGACATCATCGCCCTGTCCGGCAACACCGGCCTGTCGACCGGACCGCACCTTCACTTCGAGTTCTACCTCAATCGGGAGGCGGTCGACCCGCTTCCCCATATGGGGTCCGAGGTCCAGGCGACGGCGCCCACAGGGGGATCGGCCCCGTCCTTGGCGCTCTTGTCAGCCGCGCCCCCTGTCGGCGGCGCATCGTCCGGGGCGAGCGGCTTCGAGATCGCCGCCTTCCCGGCGATCAAGTCGTATATCGACAACGAACTCGCGGAACTGACGAAATAACCCGCATCAGGCGTCGGCGCCGGCCTGTGGCGCGTCTGCAAGTCGGCCGCAGTCGACGACGATGATGGAGACGTTGTCGCTCGCGCCGCGGCCGAGCGTCAGCTGCAGCAGGTCGTCGCAGGCGGCCTGAGGGTCGTCGGCGGCCAGCCGGGCGGCGATCTCGTCATCGGTCACATGGGCGATGAGGCCGTCGCTGCATAGGAGGAACCTGTCGCCGGCGTGGACAGGACCGTCGACAATGTCGAGTTCGGCCTGATCCGAGGCGCCGAGCGCACGCGTGATGACGTTGCGTCCCGGCCAGGTTCGCGCCTCCTCTTTGCTGAGAACGCCGCGGTCAATGAGTTCCTGGACTTCCGAGTGGTCGCGCGACACCTGGGTGAGGCCTTTGTTTCGGTGAAGGTAGGCGCGGCTGTCGCCGCACCAGATGCAAGCGTAATGGGCGCCGTGGACGATGAGCGCAACCAGGGTCGCGCCGATCATCTGGCGGTTTCGCGAACGCGCGAGGCTCCTGAGCTCTGCGTTGACGCCGATGATCTTCTGCTCGAAGTCGGCGAGCAGTCCTGGGGCGGACTCGTTGGGCGCAAGCGTCTCCAGCGCCTCGACCACCGCCCGGCTCGCGATGTCGCCGTTGCCATAGCCGCCCATCCCGTCCGAGACCACCCACAGGCCGACAGCCGGCTTTGCCAACACGCTGTCCTCGTTGTGCTCGCGAACCCGGCCGACGTCTGTGACGCAGCCCACCCGGAATAAGAAGTCCTGGGTCACGTCGACTCTCCTGAAGAAGCGGTCATGGTCTCAACGAACGCGCCGGTGAGGAAGTCAGAGAAGCGCGCCGGCGGCGGAAGGCCAACATAAGACAGCGCGCAGGGAGGAAAGCCCTCGCCGCCGATCGTCCACCAGAACGATTGGGAGGCGAAGGCGCGGCGATGGGCAAAGCGGCGGGCGGCGTAAAAGGCTGCGGAAATGGCATGGTCTGCCGTGTTGATCAGCGTGCCGCCGTCCGGCAGCTCGCGGAAGCCGGGAACGGTCTCGGAGCGCTGATGCAGCTTCGGCTGCGGCAACGCGGCCAAACCGTCGGTGATCGCCTCCAGCGTCGCGCCAGCATCGAGCGCGCTGAGGAGCAGCGTTTCGGCGTTCTCGCACCAGGGACCGTTGTCGTCGATTTCGGGCGGCGCCAGGGCGTCTTCCCCCTCAGTGACAAAAATGGTGAGCGGGAAGGCGCGTCCGACGCCGTCAACGGAGGGCATGAAGGCGCCGATCAGCGCCTCGCCGCAGAAATCCGCGCCAAGCCAGTAACGCCAGATCGGCGCGCGATTGTAGCTCTCGACCCAGCCGGCGGCGATCGCCTGCTTCGACGTGGCGACGCCGGACTGGAGCCACGGCTCCCAGGTTTCCAGAAACCGGCGCGGCGCATTGGCGGCGACGAAGTCCCGTTTGGCGGGCAGCTTTCCGAACAGGCCGGCGCTCATCCTCCCCTCACAGGCCGTTGGGGCACTTGAACTGCCGCAGAGCCGGCAGGCTCAACGGATTGTTGAGCGAGGACGAGGTGAACTGATAAGAGACCTCGCGGCCGAACACGACGAAGCTGACCTTGAGCGAATTTCCGCTCTGGATCGAGGAGCCGGCGTCGACGAGACGGAACAGCGCCCAGGCGCCGGTCCGCTCAATGTTCGACTTCCGGTCCGGCATATCGGGCGCCAACGTGATGGACGCCGCGCCTGCGCCGTTGCCGGGCCATTGCACGGTCACCGGGGCGAACGGCGTGCCCTGCTGGGCGACGACATTGGTCCCGTTGATCGAAAGCGTCGCGGTCTGGGCGTCGCTGCTGAGGGTCAGGGGCTTGACGTCGAAGGCGACCGCCGGGACGTTGCCGCCCGCCGGGAAGAAGGCGTCGCGGATATCGGCCGCCTGCTGGAACTCGCGCAGCGTCGCCTCGGAGAGCTTCCGCGCCGGGTTCGGCTTCCACACCCAGACCTTTCCGCTGTGGTTCACCAGCGGGTCGAGATTGGTGGAGAAGAACTTGTCGATCACGCCTCCCGGCGCAAACAGCTTGGCGAATTCGGCCATCGGAACGTCGCGGTCGCTCTTGGCGAACGGATAGCGGTTGGAGACGATCTGCTGGCACGCGCCGGTGACACTTTGCGCCATGTCGTCGGCGATCTGCGCGAGGTTGCTGGCAGTCGCGTCGCCTGCGGCGTCCTTGGCGACCTTGTCGATCATTCCGGAGAGCGGCTGGGGCAGCCGCGTGGCGTTGGCCCTCAGGCTCGCCACCTGGACGTCGACCTGCTGCAGAGCCTGCTTCGTCTGCGCCGGATCCCGCGCGGCGAGAACGAGTTGCTGATAGAGGTCATTGAGATTGGCGACGAGGGCGTCGATCGGGCGCGAGCCGGGCGCGCCGTCCACCAGGATGGCGTAGGGCTTGAAGTAGTTTTCGACCGTCGCGCCCGGAACCTCGGCCGGCGGGTCGCCGGCCTTGCGCTGCGACTTGATCGCGATGTCGATCGCCTCGCGGCCGCCCGTCCCCAATAGGTTCGCCGCGTTCGCGCCCGCCCGCTGCAGATCCTGTTTGGCCTGCTCGGCGCCCGCGTTCGTTTGCGGCTTGGGGCGCTCGCGCGTCAGCGCGGTCTCATCGCGGACGGATTCGTAGAGCGACTTGATCGGCGAGGTCGGCGCCGAGGCGGCGGCCAGGCTGACGTATTTCGGCTTGCCCGAGATCAGCGACTTCAATTGCAGATTGTTGAGCGCCGCTGTCCATTCGGCGATGAAGTCCTTGCTGTAGAAATCCAGGATGCCGGAAAACAGACTCACGTACTGCTGCTTGACGGCCGCCTGGTCGCCCGAGGCGCCGAGCACCCA
Organism: Roseiarcus sp.; assembly: GCF_052145395.1. Taxonomy (NCBI): domain Bacteria; kingdom Pseudomonadati; phylum Pseudomonadota; class Alphaproteobacteria; order Hyphomicrobiales; family Roseiarcaceae; genus Roseiarcus; species Roseiarcus sp. Next base: position 7,237 of record NZ_JBKQOT010000011.1, on the reverse strand, counting down.
GTTCTCCTTCTGCAGCTTCCCGGCGATCGTCTGCATGCGGCTGAGCAGCGAGTTCAGGAAGCCCTCGTACGTGTAGAAGCCGCGGACGCGCACCGTTTCGAGGCCTGCGCCGTTCGCGGTCTCGTACACGAGCGCCATGTCCGGTCCCCCGTGATCGGCCGCCACCCAGTCCGGAACGCCGTCGTTGTGAGTCTCGGACTTCAGCAGCGCATAGGCCCGCTCGGCCACCCGCATCCGGGCGAGCGTCGCCTGAGCCTGCTCGACCAGCGGCCCGTTGAGCGAAACCTTGTGCCCGGAGCCCTGGTCCATGTCGAGCATCGCCTGGAGGTGGCCGCGCAGGAGCGCGCGTCCCTCCGCATAGGCCGCGCCTGGGAAGGCGCGCTCCTCCCAGTCGCGCGAGAACCAGGACAGAATCAGATCCTTGTCGACTTCCGGCGCCTTGTTGCCGAGCATTAGATAGACCTTCAGCGCCTCGTACACGAAGGTCGGGTTGTCGATGTTCTTCTGGATCTGCTGTTCGAGCGACAGGATCAGCCGCGGTCGCATCAGCCTCTCGAGCGCGTCCTGGTACATGCCGACGGACGCGTCCTGCAGCCGTGAGCGCTGACTGAGCCCGAACGTCTGGGTGAGCGGCGTCGAGTCGCCTCGCTTTGCGTAGCCTTCTGGCAGGTTCGGCAGGCTGCCGATCAGTTCGTAGATCGGCAGCAGACTCGGGTCGGTGACGGAGGTCTGCTTGATGAGCGGGCCAGCCGCCGCCGAATAGTCGGCGACGCCTTGCGCAGTCGAGGCGATCAGCGCCTTGTTGTTCTCGTAGCTCATCCACCAGAGGCCGAGCATGCCCAGGGTCGCAAGGCCGATCAGGCTGAAGGTCGCCGCCCGGATCGCGAACGCGCGGCGAACCGCGGCGATATTGGTCGAGACCCAGCCGGCCTCCGGGAAAATGACTTTCGCCATGAGGTCGCGGAGGAAGAAGCTCTTTCCGACCCCGGAGAAACCGGCTGCGGCGTAGCTTTCGACGCCGTAGCTCTTCTGCAACGCGCCGATCAGCGTGTCGAACGGCGTGCCCTCCTGAGTGCCCGAGGTGAAATAGAGGCCGCGCAGCGTCGCCGTCGTCTGGTACCGCGTCGGCTCGAAAATGCGGTTGAGGAAATCGGCGATCGGCTTGCGCAGCGCGGTCAGCTGCGCCGGGAAGCCGAACAGCGTCACGCGCGAGCGCAGGTCCGGCTCTTCCTGCAGCCGTTCCGGCATCCGGTCGGCAATGCGCTGGATGAGAAGATCTATCTCTTCCGGGACCTTGCCGACCTGGTTCGCCTTCTCGTCGGCCTTCTCGGCGGTCTGGAAGGTCGCGCCCCACACCGTCTGCCGCCGGGCTTCGTCGAGATCGGCGAAGTATTGGGCGAAGCCGACGACGAGGTCCATCTTGGTGAACATCGCGTAGACGGGAAAGTCGATCTTCAGCTCCTCATGCAGCTCGTTCAGCCGCTTGCGGATGGCGTCGGCGTGCGCCGCCGCCTCGTCGGGCGGAAGATTGACGACGTCGGCGATGCTGATCGCCACGATGACGCCGTTGATCGGCTGCTTCGGCCGGTTCTTGCTCAGCATCTCGAGGAACGCGAGCCAGCTCTTCCGATCGACCTTCGCGTCCGAGTCCTGCGTCGTGTAGCGGCCGGCGGTGTCGATCAGCACGGCCTCGTCGGTGAACCACCAGTCGCAGTAGCGGGTGCCGCCGACGCCCTGGATCGCTTTGGCATGATTGTCGGCGGCGAGCGGGAATTTCAATCCGGAATTGACGAGCGCGGTCGTCTTGCCCGCGCCCGGCGGGCCGATGATCAGGTACCAGGGCAGGTCATAGAGCGCGTTGGCGCCGGACTTGCCAGTCCGCCGCAGGGTCGAAAGCGCATCCTCCATCTTCTCCTTGAGAACCGGCGCGTCGCTTTCCTCGGCCGCCGGCTCGGTCATCGCCTGGACGATCGCCTGCTCCGCACGACGGCGCGCGATGATGCGCCAGGCGATGGAGCCGCCGACGACGAGGAGGATGACGAGAATGATGACGAGGCGCGTGACGACTCCCTCGAAGGGCTCGACGTCGCCGATCGACACAAGCGGCCCGGCGAGCCAGACCAGCGCCGACAGAACAAGCGCGCCGATGACGCTGAGCGCTACCCAGAACCAGCCGACTCTCGTCATCGTTCGACCCCACTCCCGTCCATCAGCCGACCGTCCCTCCGGACGTCCCTCAGTCAGCCCTCGGTATCGATACTTCCACGCGGCGGTTCTTGGATTTGTTGGCCTCGATGTCGTTCGGCGCCACCGGATTGCCTTCGCCCTTGCCCGCCACGGCCAGCCGCTCCGGATGGGAGAGGCCGCTCTTCAGCGCCGCCGCGACCGACTTCGCGCGCGCTTCCGAGAGCTGGAAGTTGGAAGGGAAGGCGATGGTGTGGATCGGATCCGTGTCGGTATAGCCGTCGACGTTGATCGAGCCCGGCTCCTTGTCGAGCGCGGCCGCAATCTTCTTGGCGATCGGCGTGAAGCTGTCGTTGACCTTTGCCCCGCCGGACGGGAACAGCACCAGACTCCCGATGCGGATGAAGATCGTCGTGGCCGATTGATCGGCGTCGAGCTTGCCAGCCAGTATCTCCGGCGCCAGCGCGGCGCGGATCCGTTCGAGCTGCGTCGAGGTCTTCATCACCGGATCGGGCGGCGGCTTGACCGCGGTTTCGCGCGCGATCGTCAGTTCCGTGTCGGGGTGGACCTGCGCCATCGTGAGCGCCAGCGCTTCGGCCTGACCGGACAGCATGTTGCGCAATACCAGATAGGTCCCAAGGAGGACAACGCCCGCGGCCGCGGCGACCGACCAGACCGGAAGCTGAAACCGGCTTCCGGCCAGCGCGATCGTCTGCCCGCGCCAGTGCGGGGAAAGTTCCTCGATCGTCTTGGGCTGGATGCGCCGGATCGTCTCGTAAAGGTCGCGGCGGATGGTCTGCAGCTCGCCCTGGCCGCCGGTCGCGCGGTAGACGCCCTCGAAGCCGAGGCTCAGGCATTCATGCATGAGCTCTAGCAGGCCGAGGTTGACCGCCGGATTCTGTTTGGCGCGATCGAGCTCCTGGAAGAACCGTACGCCGCCCATGCGCTCGTTGAAGAAGCGGACCAGCATGCTGTATTGCGTCCAGACCCGGCTGTCCTCGCTCGGCAGGTTCTGCACGATGTCGTCGGCCGTCGCCGCGAGCGCGTATTTCGCCGGTTCGATCTGATCGGCGGGAGCGCCGCCGGCCCGCGCGTCCTTCTCGAACTGCTCGATGGCCTGCGCCACCTGATCCATCAGCTGGCTGGCCCCGGCGCGCGCAAGCGAAGCGCGCAGTCGTCCGAGCAGGAGCAGCAGCGATGCCGCCGCCCTGGTGAGCGGGCTCGACGCGACGGTGACGACATCGACCGAGATGTGCGGCAAAACGGGCGCGGGGGTGAGCGGCGGAGGCGCGGCGGGCGCGGCGTAGGGCCGCGACTGGGCCGCAGGCGCGTTCATCCAGTCGTCCCAGGCGCCTTGTCCCCGCGCCTGTGGAGGCGGCGGAGGCGGCGGGGCCGCCCTCGGAGCGGGGTAGGGCTGGTAGGACCGCTGCCCGGGAGGCGACGCAGGAGGAGGGGGAGGATAGGAAACCGGCGGCGTCGGCGACGACGCTGGCGGAGCGCCGCCTGAGGGCGGCGGCGCGGACGGCGCCGGTCCGCCCGGCGGCGGCGGAGGCCGCCGGCCGCCCGGATTGGGTCGAATGATGGTGCGGTCGCGTCGGCCGAACGGATCGTCGTCGTTGCTCATCGACGGTCTTCCCTAACAGCCCAGAGCTCCATCTGGAGCTCGGGCCAGTCGCCTGCGAAATGCATGCCGATCGCCGAGGCCTGGCTGAATTCCGGCCACAGCGGCGATGTCCGGTCAAAATAAAAATAGACGTGATCGGTGATTGCGCGGATCTGCGGCGGCGGCGTCGGCAGATGGACGAGCGGAACGCCGGGCAGATGGGCGTGAACGATCTCGTTCATCTTGGTGTTGGGGCCGATCTTGAGGTAGGCCGGCAGGCTGCGCTGGATCTCAGTCAGGGGGCGGCGCGCCGACACTTCGAGCACGAACGTCGCGTTGCGGAACAGCGTACGGTCCTTGATCGTCGAGATGTACGCGCCGGGGGCGCGCTCGATCAGCTCGAGCCGAATGGCGCGGCGGTCGAGCCGGGCGCTGAGGAAATCCTGGATGTCGCGCAAGACCGAGGAGAAGACGCTTTCGAGATCGTCGTGATTATAGGCGCCGTACTCGCGCGCGCGCCGCTCCTGGGTGGCGAAGGTCGCAAGCTCCCCGGCCAGACGCAGCAGCTCCTCGTAAAGGCGCTCCGGATGCACGTAGCGCGACGAGCGGAAGTGCTTGAGAACCGGAATCTCGCGATTGAGGGCCTGAAGCATCAGGTAGTCGGCGCTCTGCAGGCCGCCGCCCGCGGTAGCGTCGGCCGCGTAGCGCGCCAGTTCGTCGAGCTTGTTGCCGATCCAGCCAATCACGCGATCGAGCCATCCCGTGACCGTCGGATGGGCCGCGCACACCAGAATGGGAGGGGCGAACTTCTCGTCGAACACGATCGTGCGGTCGTGCACTTCGACGATCCGGGCGATCGGCAGTCCGACGTAGCCGGGCTTCGCCGTCTTCCGGATTTCGTAGGCCAGCCGCGGGTAGGCGACCTCCACCTCCTCCTCGACGCGCAGGTTCGAGGTCGCATCGATCACACGCTCCGCGCCCAGGACATAGCGGGCGGCGTTCTCCGCCTGCTCCGGGCTGACCTCGCGGGTGTTGTCGGCCCGCGCGGGCATCGTGAGCCAAACGAGCTGCCCGGCGGCGGCCTCGGGCGTGGGGATCGGCGCCGGCGACGGGCACTCGTTGGGAAAATCGAACAGTCCGCCGTCGGGCATCACGCCCGCGCCGCGCCGCAGCGCGAATTTGCTCTGCTGCGCCAGATCGCGGTCGATCTCCAAAGTCGAAAATCCCCACGGATAGGGCGTAACGTGCCGGGTCCGGCTTTCGAGGGCGTTCTCGAGATATCGGTCGCTCTGCTGGAGATGGTGTGGCCGGAGGAACAGTCCCTCCGACCAGTGCACCTTGGCGTTCCACGACATTACGCCCCCTTTCCCGTCCCGGTTCCGGCTTGCTTTTGTAGGCTTCCAACGGAGGGCCGCCCTGATCCCGCCGCCGTCCCGCCATTAGCCCTTGTTCAGCAAGCGATCGTACGCCTCGGCGAACAGAGCGATGAACGCCTCAAACAGGCGGCCGTCCGACCGCTTCGTCTTGGCGCGCCATCGCTCGATGTACGTATCCCACAATTTCGCCTTGCGTGGAACGACGAGCGCGCCGAGGCCGCGTTCGATCGCGACGGAGCGGTCGATCTGGTCCGGCGCAAGGTCGTCGAACAGAGCGTCGAGCGCGCCCTGCATGGCCCCGTAAGTGAGCATCTGGTGGGTCTTGAGGTCGCGGAAGCTCTCCTCGATCGTCGCCCGGAGATCGAGATACTGCCGGGTTGGCGGTCCGAGCAGGATCGTCAGCGCCTCCTCCACGGAGCCGGTGAACTTCAGCGGATTGTTCTGGATCGAGCGAATCATCGTGCGGCTGGAAGAGCGCATCAGCGTCTTCGATTCGGCCCGCGTCGACAGCAATTGCTGGAGGTTCTCGGCCATCAGCCGAAGCGCGAGGCCGATCTCCTCGGCCACGACGTCCGGATCGCGGCCCGCGATCGTGTGCTCCGGCACACCCGCCGCGCGCGCAATGCGCTGCAGGACTTCGACCCGGTCGGAGTCCTGCGGAGGGACCGGCGGCGGCGCTGGCATAGGCGGCGCCGTCGGATGGCGCGGCGCCGGCGCGGGTTCCAGAATGGGAGGCTGAGTCGGGGTTGGACGAAGCGGTTGCGGGGGCTGGGTCACCGGCGAGAACGCGGGCGGGCGAACCGGCTGCGGCATCGGTTGCGGCGGTTGGGTCCCCGGCGAGAACGCGGGTGGAGCCGCCGGCGCAGGGGTCAGCCAGTCCTCGACCTCGGGCCCCTGCGCCGGGATCGCAGGCGCCTCGGCCGGCGCAATGCCGGTGACGTAGTCGAGAAAATCCGGCCGCGGCTCCTGGGAGCGAGCGGCCTGGTAGGCGCTTCGGTCGTCGGGCGCGGCCGCCTCGCCGACTCCGCCCCACAAGTCCGCGTCGGCGGACGGGGCCATCGCAGCGCCGTATTGCGCGCCGGCGCTGGTTTGCGCGCCGGCCCGGCCCTCCACTTCGACCGCGATGATGTAAGGGCCGATGCTGAGACGGTCGCCGTTGCTGAGCAAGTGCGGCGCGTCGAGACGGAACTCGGCGCCGTTGACATAGGTGCCGTTGGTCGAAACGTCGTGGAGCCAATAGCCCCCGTCACGAAAGCGAATTTCGCAATGCTTGCTGGAAACGGTGCGGCTCGGATCCGGAAGGGTCCAATCGAGATGGGTGTCACGACCCATGTCGAGCCCCCGTCCCTTCACTTCGACCCGCAGCGGCCCCCCATCCGGCAATCGATCGACATTTTCAATCCACAAACGAAGAGTCATATCCTCGCCCAAAACCGAGGCTGCACTGAAGGCGAATTATTTCGTCCTTCGCACGCCCGTGCAAGGCGCAATGTTGAGGCAAGCGCCTCGCGCGATGCGGCTGAACCCCGCGCCTCGCCGTTTCTCGACGCAGGCGCGCGTCCAATGGCGGTTCGCTGTCGCCCGCCTTCCCGGCGGCGCGACAAGTCCCGCGGCCCGGGTGAATTCGACGACCGACTCATAAAAGATTTTTCGGCGGCGAATCTCAGGCCGAGCGCGCCTCGATCCACTAATCGGCCGACCGCCGGCGTCTCGAGCATAGCGAGCTAGGCGCCCGATACTGCCGTATCGACCGATACCATCGCACAATTGAAGTAAACCGCCGCGATGACCGAAGATACTCTGGGCGGTGGAGGTCCCCGATCTGTAAGCCATCGTGTCCGAGGTCCGCTTGAACGCAAACTGATCCGCCAATCGACGTAGGAGATGCGTTATGCCTGACCCATCGCAGTTCAACACCGACCGGACCTATCCGGGCCGCTGGACGGTCACCTTCAGCAACCCGCCGATCAATATGTTTCTTCCCACGACGATCGTCGAATTGGGAGCGCTGATGACCGACCTCGAGGCGGACCCATCCGTGAAGGTCGTAGTGTTCCAGTCGGCGAATCCAGAT
>NZ_JBKQOT010000010.1:0-12694 GCF_052145395.1 Roseiarcus sp. | reverse complement strand
TTCCTTCTTGCCGGCGACGTGGTCGTGCACCTTCAAGAGAAACGCGATGCCGGACTCGTACCCCGGCATCGTCGGGTCTTCGTCGGGCACGCCGAGCAACGTCCCCTGCTGGCAGCCGAGCGCGAGGAACACCGCCCGATAGCCGCGCGCGAACAGATCGTCGATGCTGAAATCGTGACCCAGCGACTTGTTGAAGAGGAAGCGGCCGCCCAACGTGGTGATGATGTCGGATTCGGCGCGCAACACGTCCTTAGGTAGCCGGTAGCTGGGGATGCCGATGGCCGCCATGCCGCCTGCCTCGTTCATCGCCTCCAAGACATCGACGCGGAAGCCGCGCAGCAGCAGATGATAGGCGCAGGCCACGCCGGCGGGGCCGGCGCCGACCACGGCGACGCGCATGTCGGGGCCGAGCGATTGCGCCGCCATGCCGCGCGTGAACTGCAGCGCATGCTCGCCCGCCTGCTGCTCGGACACATAGCGTTTCAGCGTCTTGATGCCGACCGCTTTGTCGACGAGGTTGCGCCGGCACGCCATTTCGCAGAACCGCACGCAGACGCGGCCGCAGGTGGCCGCCATCGGATATTTCTGCAGGATCACGCCGAGCGAATGCTCGGGCTTGCCGTCGCGGATGTAGTCGATGTATCGCGGTACATTGATCTTCGACGGACAGGCCTCGATGCAAGGCGCCGTCATGTAGGTCATGCCGTTCTGATTCGGCGCATGTCCCGCGGCCAGTTCCGCCTCGATGATGTCGCGGAAATGCGTCAGCGCCGCGATCAGCGCTCGCGCGCAACTCTGGCCGAGCCCGCACAACGACGTCTCCGCCATCTGGTGGGCCATCTGTTCGACTCCGTCGAGATCACGCGGGCCTGACTTGCCTTCGCGCATCGCGCCGAGCGAGTCGCGCACCAGCAGCGTGCACATGCGACAGGGAGTGCATTTGCCGCAGGATTGGCTCGCCGCCTCCTGCATATAACGCCAGAACGCGTCAATCAGATTGACCTTCGAGTCGAAAACGAAGAATCCGCGATCGCCGAAAAACGCGCGAATGGCGTTGCCGTCGTTGAATTCATCGAACCCGCGCAGACCGGGAATCGAGGCCGCTTCTCCAGCCGCCCTGCCCCGACTGTCGTGCACGTCGCCGTCCCAGAATCCATAAGCAACTTCTGTCATTTACGGCCCAGCCTTCCCACGACTACGCCCGACAGGTACAAGCCCTTACGGGAGCCGCATTGTTTCAAATCAATTGCCATAGCGAGCGCATCCAGCCCCCCAAACCGTCAAATCCCGGAGCCTTCGCGAAATCCGGAGATCATGGCTCCGCGCCGCGACCAATTGCCGCGCATGTCTTCGCCGCCAAGCGCATGACGAAAAGACCGCAAATCCCGCTCACACATGCGCTGTGCGACCGGCGGCGACGCAGGGCTTTCGTGGCTCCAACATCCACGGGCGCCGTCTTTGTCAGCCCTGGCCTCAGCTATGCGTCGCCGCGGTCCGCGTCTGATAGTGCGGCGAACAGCCCCATTCATTCCAACCGACCCGCCGTCCGATCGAGCCGATACGCGCCTCCAGACAGCCGCGGCAATCCGTGCGCTCCTCTTCGATGCACGGCTTGTTGTCATAGAGTTGATAATTCTTGCGCACCTCGCGCGGCGAAATATTCGGCATGATGATGTTGCAACCGTAGGAAAGGCCGCGTTCGCGGCCGTCCTCGAACAGGGTCTGCAATGCGGTGGAGGCGGCGATATTGACGTCGCGCAGCGCCAGACGGGCGACCGCCAGCATATTGAGCGACAGTTGCATCAACGGCCCCCTTTCCATCATGCCTTCGTCGACCATGTCGGCGCCGAGCGAGGTGATATAGGGGCCCATGCCGAGCATATCGATGTCATATCGGGCATAGAAACGGATGTCGGCGCAGAGGTCGGCCAGCGTCTGGTCCGGCAGGCCGATCATGCCGCCCGTGCCGACTTGCATCCCGGCGGCGCGAATGTCGTCCAGAGCGCGCAAACGGGACTGATAAGATTTTTCCATGCGGTCGCGCGCCGGATGCAGTCTCGCAAACAGGTCGGGATTGGAGGTCTCCATGCGCATCAGATAGCGCACGCCGCCATGCTCTCCCGCCGCTTCGCGCCACCGCCGGTACGTGCTCAAGTCCTGTTCGCCCAGCGACAGGGTGATGCTCAGTCCGTGCGGCAGCGTTTCCGACACCGACTTCCTCCGGATCTCGCGAATGCACTCCTCGACGAAGCGAATGAATTTCTCGTCGCGCCTTTCCCCCGATTGCAGACAGATCGAGCCGTAGTTGTTTTCGGCCGCCCAGAGCGCGCTCTCGACGATCTGCTGCTTCGACAGGACATAGCGGGGCACGGATCTGTTTGACTTGCGGATGCCGCAATAGCGCCAGTTGAGCCGGCAGATGTTGGAGAACTCGATGATGCCGCGGTAATGCACCTTGTCGCCGAGCAGTCGGGTCGTCAGATCGTAGGATGCGCGACGCAGCGCCTCGCAATCCGCAGGATCAGTGAGCCCGAGCAGATAGACGATGTCGGCGTCCGAAAAGGCTTCCCGCCGCAGCACGCTTTGCAGACGCGAAGGGGCCTGCAACGGCGCGTTGAGGAAACCCGGAATCGCTGCGCAGCCCTGCGAGACTCCGACGCGGTCAGAGCAGGCCGTGCAGCCAGCGGGGCCGCAACCGTCGGACGAAAGCGTCGATGACGCTTGGCTGCCGATCAAAATCGTGTCCAAGGACCTCACCTCGATGTGTTCCTGGCGAAGAAACAAACCTGAACGTCACGCTTCCGCCGGCGCCTTGCGCATGGCCGCCTCATAGGCTCGATACGCTTCGGGGAACGGCTCCAGAGACCGCTCGAGAACCCCCTGCACGACCGAGATCGACAGGCCGTAATTGGTCATCGGAACGCCCTGCTGCTCGGCGCGATAGAGCCATGACAGCATATGCTTGCGCGTCACCATGCAGGCGCCGCACTGGATGATGAGCTTGTATTTGGAGAGATCCTCGGGAAAATGTTTTCCGCCGCTGAAGTCGACGCTGAGCTCTCCGCCGGCGAACTGACGCAGCCAGCGCGGAATCTTCACCCGCCCGATGTCGTCGCAGATCAGATCGTGCGTGCAGGCTTCCGCCACCAGCACATGGTCCCTCGGGCGCAACTGATGCAGCATGGCCGCGCCTTCGGCCAGGCGCACAAGGTCGGCCTTCAACCGCGCCATCACGATCGAGAACGTGGTGAGCGGAATTTCCGGCGGCGTATCGGCAGCCGCCTTCAGCACGATTTGAGAGTCGCAGATCACCAAAGAAGGCGGCCGACGGCTGTTTTCCAACGCGCGGATCAACTCGCGCTCCTTCACCACGATGCAATCAGCGTCAGCGTCGAGGATTTCGCGGATCGCCTGCACCTGTGGCGGGATCAGGCGACCCTTCGGCGCGCCGAGATCAATCGGAACGACCAGCACGACCAAACCGCCGGCCGGAACCAGATCGGCGACCAGCGGCGGTTCGAAGAACCGGTCCTCCGGCGCAATCCGGATCAACGACTCGCGCACCGCATCGAGGTTGCGTCCCGTCTTGACGGAGATTCCGACCGCCTCGCCTCCATCGCCAAGCAGCGCGCGCGCTTCGTCTAACGAAGGTTCGCCGCGGTCGGATTTGTTGAACACGCAAAGGATAGGGGTCTTGAGCGCCTGCAAGCTGGCGATCAATTTGCGTTCGAACGAACCCAAGCCTGTCTCGTCGCAGAGCACGAGGGCAAAGTCGACGCGTTCGAGGACCTCCTGAGTCTTGGCCGAGCGCAAAACGCCGAGGGCGCCGACATCGTCGACGCCCGCCGTGTCGACGAGCACGACCGGCCCAAGAGGCGGCATTTCGATGGCCTTTTCCACTGGGTCGGTCGTGGTGCCCGCGACCTCGGAAACGATCGACAACGGGAAGCCGAGCAGCGCGTTCATCAGGCTGGACTTGCCGACGTTGCGCCGGCCGAACAGACCGATATGCATTCGCAGGCTCTTGGGCGTAGCGAGCATGTCTAACGCCTCTCGTTGCGCGGACGCGGCGAAGCGTAGCCCAATTGCGTCATTGCCGCCGGCGAGAGACGCCGATCGAGTTCGACATCGTCGATCAGCCCCGTCTCGCGCACCAGTTCCCTGACCGTCCGACGCGTGCTGCGCGCCGCCGCGGCGACCCGGGTCGCTTCCTCGTAACCGAGCGCGGGAACCAACGCCGTGACGATCGCCCAGGACGTCTCGACCTGCCGCGCGGCTTCCGCCGCATTGATCTCAATCACAGCGATACAGCGGTCGGTGAAGGCCGCGTTGGCGGCGATCAGCGACGACAGACCCTCCAGCAGCGATTGGGCGACGAGCGGCAGAAACGCGTTAAGCTCCAATTGGCCCGCCTGACAAGCCTGCGTAATGGCCGCGTCATGGCCGATCATCGCCATTGCCGCCTGCCCCACCGTCTCGCAAATGACCGGATTGATCTTGCCGGGCATCACGGAGGAGCCCGCCTGAACGGGCGCGAGCGCAATTTCGTTCAAGCCCGCGCACGGACCCGACGCCAACAAGCGGATATCGGAAGAAATCTTGTAAAGATTGACGGCATGGGCTTTCAGAATGCCGGACACTTCGACGAACACGTCGGCGTTCTGCGTCGCGTCGAGCAGATTTTCCGCGCGCGACAGATTGAGCCGGGTGACTTCGCGTAGCTCGCCGACGACCCGGAAAATATAGTCGCGCGGCGCGGCGACGCCGGTGCCGATCGCCGTGCCGCCGAGATTGACGACGCGCAGCCGCTCCTTGCACTTGAACACGCGCCAGCGGTCGCGCGCGATCGCCTCCGCCCAGGCGCCGAAAGTGGCGCCGAACGTCGTGGGGCACGCGTCCTGCAACTGCGTGCGCCCCATTTTCAGGATGCCTGCGAACGCCGATTCCTTCGCCTGCAACGCGAGTTGAAGCCTGGCGATCTCAGCCTCGAGGCGGTCGAGGAGTCTCAGCGCGGCGACCTTCACCGCAGTTGGAAACACATCGTTGGTCGATTGATTGAGATTGACGTGATCGATGGGATGAATGCGCGTGTATTCGCCCTTGCCAAACCCGAGCCGCTCGGCCGCTCGGTTGGCGATAACCTCGTTGACGTTCATGTTGAGCGACGTGCCGGCGCCGCCCTGCAGCCCATCGACGCAGATCCATTCGTGCAGCAAACCGCGCGACACTTCCTGAGCCGCTTCGCAGATGGCGCCCGTCGCCTCCGCATCGAGCTCGCCCAAACCGCGATTGGTCAGGGCCGCCGCCTCTTTGACCGCCGCCATCGCCTTGATCAGCTCGGGATGGCAGGGGCGGCCGAGAACAGCGAAATTTTCCAGCGCCCGCGCCGTATGGATTCCATAATAGGCGTCGGCGGGAACCTGCAGCTCCCCGATGAGGTCATGTTCGACGCGAAAGGCTTTGTCTCCAACCACGTGATGTCCGCCGCCCGGCTTTTCAGGACGGAGCTTTAAGAGTCCCGCGCCCTGACGGCGCAGGGCGAGCCGTCGCGGGCTCCTGTCCACGACGCGCCTTTTTCAGGTCCCGGCCGCGGCGTCTAGTAATAGATGTCGCGCTTGCCGTTTTGGATGTTCTTCAGTTCCTTGATCGTCTGCCTTCGGATCGCGGCGGAGGGAATTTCCGTCACATGTTTTTCGATGGTCTTTTCGCCAATCGCCCTCGTTTCCGGCGAGGCGTAGTCCATCAGATATTCCTTGAATGTCAGAATGGCGTTGGGCTCGCAGGTCTTCTGAATCCGTCCGCTCTTGGCCAGCTCCATGAAACGGTCGCCAGTGCGGCCGGTGCGATAGCAGGCGGTGCAGTAGCTCGGGATATAGCCAGCCTCGCAAATGTGGCGCAGAATTTCGTCCGGCGTGCGGTTGTCATGCACCTGGAATTGCGGCGTGTTGTCCGGCGCCGGCGGACGCTTGCCTTCCGTGAAGGCGTCAAGCTTGGCCTTGTAGCCGCCGACGCCGACGCAGGAGCCGGCGCTCATCTGCGAAATGCCGAGATCGATGATCTCGTCGCGGAACTCCGAGTCTTCTCGCGTGGAGATGATCATGCCGGTATAGGGCACCGCCAGACGCAGCACGGCGATGATTGTCTTGAACTGTTCGTCGTTGACCATGTGCGGGAAGGTCGCCAGATCGACGCCGGTCGCGGCGCGCAAGCGAGGGAACGAGATGGTGTGCGGCCCCACGCCGAACTTTTCCTCGAGATGCCGCACGAGCATCATCTGCGCCACGACCTCGAAGCGATAGTCGTAGAGCCCATAGAGCACGCCCGTGCCGACGTCGTCGATGCCGCCCTCCATCGCGCGATCGAGCGCCGTGGTGTGCCAATCGTAATTGTGCTTGGGCCCCTTGCGATGCATCTTGGCGTAGGTTTCGCGCTGGAACGTCTCCTGAAACAGCACGTAGGTGCCGGTTCCGGCTTCCTTCAGCTTGCGATAGTCCTCCACCGTGGTGGCGGCGATCTGCACGTTGATGCGGCGGATTTCGCCCTTGTTGTCCTGCGTCTCATAGATCGTCTTCATCGCCTCGAGCACATACTCGATCGGCGTGTTGACCGGATCTTCGCCCATGTCGAGCATCAGGCGCTTGTGGCCCAGTTTCTCGAGCGCCTTCACCTCTTCACGGATCTCATCCATGGTCAGGCGCTTGCGCACCGCGTCGCTGCCCTTGTGATACCCGCAATAGGCGCAATCATTGATGCAATAGCTACTCAGATAAAGCGGGGCGAACAGAACCAACCGCCGGCCATAGATGTTCTGTTTGATCGCCAGAGCCGTGTCGAAGAGCTTTTGGGACAGTGTCTTGTCCTCAAGCTGGATCAAGGCCGCGACTTCGCTGAGATCGAGGCCTTTGGCCGCGGCCGCCCTGTCGATCATTGTCTCGATCTCATCGCGCGGCGTTGCGGCCGTCTCGGCCAGCAATCGATGAATCAGCGGTTCGTCGATGAAATCTGTCTTGTCGGGCCTCACAACCGCTTCTCCGGCTCACTCGCAATGGACGCTATTGGCGCGCATCTGTCACCCTCGGGCATTATGTCGAAGGCGCCGGCGCGATCAGCAAGGCGTCTCACGCCGACCCGCGGAACCAGCCTGCCGCGCGGGCGGCGTACGTGGATCGGCATCGAGCCGCGACAGACCTCGTCATTTCCCGCGATCCCGATGGCGGCAATCGCCGACGAGCTGCGTCCGGCGTAATCATCGAACGATTTCACGGTCCCAGTGAAAAGCCAAAGCGTCAAATCGTCGCGTCGAGGTGGAGCGACCCCCGCCAGAAACAATGGTCGAGTGCTTTCCGCTTGGGTGAAGGGCTCTCGGCCGCCGGCCCTTCGCGACTTCGGGACGAGGCCCGGGGCCGGGGGTCGAAAGCCCCGAAGGAGGAAACCGAGGGGGCGAAGGGTGCTATATGGCGGGGCGCGACCTATGCAGATCTTAGCCTTGCGGACCGTCCACGATCCCGGCCATGACCGCGAGCACGTGCAGCGCAAGGTCTCCGCTTGCCCGGTGGGGGCGGCCGTCGAGGATCGCGCGCACCCATGTCGGCCAATCCGAGGGGCGCATTGCCGATCGGCGCGGCCGCTCTTGTGCCGCACGCCCGGGATTTCTCCCGCGGGCGTTCGCTTGCTATCTTCGGTTGACGGCCGAGCGCTTGCTCGTCAACCGCCGTCCAGCAGGGAGTAGCCATGTCGTCGATCGGCGCCAAGTTGGTTGAGAGCCTACGTTCCGTTGAGCGGCCAGGGGATTTCTGCGTCGGCGGAATTCGAGAGGTCTTCATGCCCGCGATCGATGTCGATGGGGTTGGCAGGATCGCTTTTCCGATCTTGCCCGCCCAAGCCGAGAGGCTCGTGGCCATCGCCGAGGCGGCCCCGTATGGCCGGGGGGAGGAGACTTTGGTCGATCGCAAAGTCCGGAGAACCTGGCAGGTCGAATCCGCCAGGGTCCGGATCGGAGGGCGTCACTGGGAGAAGACCCTGGGTGAACTCGTCGACAGCGTGGCCCTCGGACTCGGCGTGAGCGGAGCGATTGCAGCCGACCTCTACAAGCTTCTTGTCTACGACGCCGGCAGCTTCTTTGTCGACCACCGAGACACCGAGAAGGTCCCCGGCATGTTTGCAACGATGCTGCTCGTGCTGCCCTCGACCCATGGGGGCGGCGAACTGGTGGTAAAGCACGCCGGCCGGGAGGTGGCGCTCGACCTGCATCCGGAGGACCCGTCGGAGATCGCCTTTGCCGGCTTCTATGCCGACTGCGTGCACGAAGTGCGGCCTGTGACGACGGGATTTCGCCTGACCCTCGTCTATAATTTGCGCTTCGTCGACAAAAGCCGCCCGCCGAGCCCGCTGAAGGCGCCCGATTATCGCAGCGTTGAGCTGCGGGTGGCGGAGACGCTGCGGAACTGGGCGAGTGCGGAGGACGAGCCGGATAAGCTGATCCTGCCCCTGGAGCATGCCTACACGCCGGCGGAGCTGTCGTTCGGCGCGCTCAAAGGCGCCGATGCGGGCGTAGCGTCCGTGCTGGTCAATGCCGCCGCGGAGGCGGATTGCGATTTCCATCTCGCCCTGGTGTCGATCGAGGAAAGCGGCAGCGCCGAGCACACCGCCTATTACGGTTACGGTCGTCGCGGTTCGAGTCGAGACGAGGCGGAGGAAGACTTCCGGGTCTCCGAGGTGTTCGACCGGGCGCTGATCCTCTCCGAGTGGCGGCGTCCAGATGGCGGCGAGGCCGGGTTCGACGATTTTCCATTTTCCGAGGACGAACTGTGCCCGCCCGACGCCTTCGACGATCTGGCGCCCGACGAGGAGCATTTTCACGAGGCGACGGGCAACGAAGGCGCGTCGTTCGAGCGCACCTATCGTCGCGCCGGCTTCGTGTTGTGGCCCGCCGCGCGCAGGCTCGCGGTGCTCAATCAGGCCGGACTCCGCACGACGCTGCCGTACCTCGAAAATCTGACGGCGCGCTGGGAGGCGGACGGCGCGTCGATCGAATCGTCGTTGTGGCGTGACGCCGATGAGCTTTCGGGGCGCATGCTGCGCTCCTGGCCGCGCTCGTCCTGGCCGCGCTCGTCCTGGCGGTCGGACGACGATGCCGAAGCCGGCAAAATGCTCGATTTGCAGGTCCGACTGGGGAATGTGAAGCGCATCGAGGAGTTTCTCGCCGAAATCTCCGCCGAAGGCCGTTACGCCGCGGCCGACAATGGAGCGATCGTGCGGGCTGCCGCCCTGCTTCCGCCCGCGCGCGCAACCGAGCTCATGGTCAGGATTGTCGGGCGTAACGCCCCGGCCCATCTCAGCGCCTGCGGCGATTTGCTGCTGCGCTCCGTCGCGGCGCCGACGGGCGCTTTGGGCGATCTTGCGCGGATCGGCGCCACCTTGATAGACGCCATGCCGGGGGACCCGACCAAGCGGGAGAAGGTCGACGAATGGACGCGGCCAGCGTCGGTGAAGCCTGGCTTCGTCGTCGATCTCTTGACGGCCACGAGCCGGATCGATGCGGGGCTCGCGGCGCGCGCGATCGAGCGCCTGTTGGCTTGGCCGAAGACATACGGGCCGGACGACGTGCTGACGCCCGCCGCTCTCGCGCTCGTAAAGCTCCCGGAGAGCAAGTCCTGGCCGGCGGCGGCGCGGCTGCGGCAGGCGTCTCTCGACCATTTGCAGAGGCGCATCGCCCTGCCGCTGGAGGCGCCGCGAGGACTGGACCAGGGACAACCCGCTCGATTGCCCATGCGCCGACTGCCGTGCGCTCGGCGTCTTCCTGGTTCAGCCGGATCAACAGCAGTGGCGGCTGAAGGCGGCCCAGGATCGACGGACCCATGTCGAGCAAAACGTGCGGCGCGCGGCGTGCGACCTCGATCTCACGACCGAAAGGCGGGGCAGCCCCCACGTGCTTGTCGCCATCAAGAATCAGGCCAGCTACCAGCGGCGCGCAAAGCAGCGCCGTCTGGATCTCGAGCATGTAGCGGCGCTGGGCGGATGAGACAGCGCCGACCGGAACAGCGAGACCGAGCGTGGCATGAGCCGGACGAACAAGGTTCACCTTGCCGATCGTGTCGCCAGGGCCGCTGAAGCGGCGCTTGCCGCCAAGAGCTTTGTGAGCGCCATAGACATCCTGGTCGGGATCGGGTGGCTTGATCCTGGAGCCCTGGAGCGCTGGCGGCGCGGGCAGATCGATTGCCTGGAGGGAGCCGTCCAGGCCAATCTGTCGCGGGTCTCCGAAGCGATGCGGCTATTCCGGTCCTGGGCGACCGCGAAAGGGTTGTTCGCAAGTCCGACGGAGTATGTCGCGCGGACGCCGCGCCGCGAGACGCTGCGCTTCAGCCGAAGCGGAAACGCCGCAATCGAGGCGTCGTATCGCACGCACTGGGTGTCGCCGGAGCTGTCCGAGAAGAAGCGTGAGCGCCTTGCGGAGAAGGCGAGCCCCGCCCCGGAACTGGTGGTTGTCCAACCCCTGAACAGGGAGTGGCAATGCCATCGGTGCGGCAACGCCGGCGATTTCCTGATGATGGAGGATCCCGGTCCGGCGTGCCTGCGCTGCGTCGGCCTCGATGATCTTGAGTATCTGCCGTCGCGCGACGCGCTGCTCACGCGGCGCGCGAAAGCCAAGAGCGCCCGCTATGCGGTCGTGGTGCGCTTCAGCAGGACCCGCGGCCGCTACGAGCGAAAGGGCCTGCTGGTCGAGCCGCGGGCCTTGGCAGATGCGCAGTGACCGCGCGTCCGCTAGGCTTCGCCTCGACCTGAACCAGGCCGCTCCCTTGAAATAACCGCGTTCGTTCTGTTCCCTGCGGCGGTGAAGGCCGACCCCGGCGGTGAGGTCCATCCATCAGAGGCCAAAGGATTTGGGTATGCGTTTGATCATCGCGCTGATTTTGCCGTGGCTGACGTTCTTCACCATAGGCCGCCCTCTCTCGGGCCTCGTCTGCCTGATTCTCCAGATCACATTGATCGGCTGGCTTCCCGCGGCGATCTGGGCGGTCTACGCCCTCAGCCAATACAAGACCGACCAGAAGATCGACAGGGCCCTGCGGCAGCAGGCAAGGGGGAGTTGACCGCGGGCCGCGTGGCTCACTTGGGCCGTAGTCACACTCTTCAATCGGCTGGCTGGGAGGGTTCGGGAATGTTTGCTTGGATCGCCAGGCGTCGGGGAGCCGCCGAGCGGGCCGAGAAGGACGCGATCGCGCTGATCGCCGAGCAGGGCGCCGGCGCCTTCGACGAGGCTCGACGCCGAGAACGAGATGCCTCAGACGCCGAAGAGTCCATGCGATGGCGTCGTGCGGAGGTCGCGATCGCGCGTCAGACTGGACGTCGGGTTGGACTGGACGCGGCCAGGCGGAGGATGTTCGACGGCGACCGACGAATGCGGCGCGCGAGTTTGGCTTCCACGCTGTTAGGCGATCTCGGTCGACTTAGGCGAGAAGCTCGCGCCCGAGATGTCGCTCCACGGGAGCGCTCCCATGCCGGTCGAGCACGCGCATCCGGACGCCGTGGGGCGGGCATGCCCTGTTTATGCTGCGGTGGAACAACACGGTTCTGGCGCTTCTGGCGTCGGCCCGCACTTCACGAATGACGTTGTCTGAACGGTCGAGAAATTGCACCCGGTACTGCATCGGTCGCCTCGTCGAGAGAAAGGAAATCGGTGGCACCTGAAGGGGATTCGCAACCCCGTCCATGAATGGGTACAGCCTTGAACCTGCTGAAGGAATGCGCCAACTCGCCGCGCGCCAAGTCGCCGCGCCGGCTGGACAGCCGCTCCACGGCGGCGCGACGCGCGGCTGGGACTTGTGCCTACGCCTTCCCGCCCTTGATCACCCGCAGGCGCTGGCCGATCGGCGCCGGCGCATCCGGAGTCCCTCTTGCGTGCTGATTGACAGCCAAGGAGGGCCAAGTCACCACCGACCTCTTTGGCTGGCGGCCATTCTTCTCGTCCCGTCCTGGCATCCTGCCCAGAAGTGCACAAGGCCGGCCGCGCCGCAAGCCAATTGCTCGCCGACCTCGCCGACCGCGAGCATGACCGTGCCGATCACTACCGACGCCGAATGGCTTCAGTGATCGGCGATCCCGCCGTGGATCGCGGGTTCGACCGAGAGGAATTCTTTGCGCACCAGGATTCGCCTTTCCGCCGGAGGATAACCGGTCGTCGCAAATTGCGAAATTCTCGGTGCGCAATGCTGGTCGGCCGGGAGACTAGAACCGCTTGACGATTGATCTTCCTGACCCCGGCACGTTGCTTTACGCACCGGCCGCTTGGCGACGCCGCTGGCGGCTGGCACGGACGTGCCCATATTTGTCCCAATGGACAGTGCTGCATGCGGTACAAGTTTGGCGCATCCTTCCTATCGCGGTCCGGAAGGGGCGCGGCGCTTACGGGCAGCGGCCTGAAAAGAGTCTACTGCGGGAGGTACGCACATGGACGTGCCGAACACGGACTTCACACTTGCAGGGACCCTCGAAGAAGTGAAGACGAAGGGCAGGATCGTGGTCCATGGCGCCCATCGCCCGATCCTGGTCGTCTATGACCGCGTGCGCGTCTTCGCCGTCGACAACCGTTGCCCGCACATGGGCTTCCCGCTCGACCGGGGCAGCGTCGAGGACGGGATCCTGACCTGTCATTGGCACCACGCCCGCTTCGACCTCGGAAGCGGCTGCACCTTCG
>NZ_JBKQOT010000009.1:0-2912 GCF_052145395.1 Roseiarcus sp. | reverse complement strand
CTCGCAGCGCGGCACAACGCGCAAGAAAAAGACGAACCCATAGGCGCCTCCCCAGCACAGAACGTTTCTTGTCGTCGATTCGGTCTAAGTTAACTTGTTCGAGCATCAACGACGCACGTCTGACATCGGTCAACCGACATCTTGTCACAGCTTGATCGCTGGCCGCAAAACCGCGGCGCACCCTGTCTGCGGCGCCGTCCGGCGGTCGCACATGCTTCCGTTCGATCGAAGGACGTCCTCCCCGGCGGCGCATGGCCGAATGGGCCGCACAGCCTATCGATTGACCTGCGGGTTTCGGCCCGGGAGTCTCAGACGCGGTTCCGGCGTTTCGAAAGACAGGCATGGACGCTCAGGACCTTTGGAACGGGTCGCCGCGCTCAGAGCGGGCGGCGGTAAGGGGCGAACGCAACCGGCTTCATACGTTCAAATTCAAGCCATCTGTCGACTTCGGCCGGCGTGGTCAGGATAACAAGCATCGTTTTGGGGTGGATGGGCGCAACGATCGCATTGGCGTTGGTCGTGAGAAATCCGAAGAGTTCGTGAGCGCCTTCAATCGGCGCGCTCTTCGGACCTCGAAGGCCCTGCCAATGCGTCCAAACTACACCGAAAAAGAAGCCGCTTGCTACCGCGGCGCAACAGGAATAGCGTTTCGGGGTGCCGTGGTTTGGACCCAGTTCTACAGCAAGAGTGCATACAGAGAAGCTTGGTGTCCGATCCGACGCAGCCCCGACCAGCGATTGGCCGGGGCTTTTTTGTCTGCCCCGCAGCCGTCGCGAGCGGTGAAGGCGTTGGTTGCGATTGGGCGGTCGGTTAGTGAGTGAGGCACCGCGTATTGAAGTGCGACGCCTCCCCCAATTGTCGTAACGAAGTGGATCGGTTTGCTCGTTCAGTGCGTCCGGAGTTTAAAGCTAAAGCGCCGACCGCGCGGGGATTTCGTTCCCCCGCCCGGGGGTTCTGGCCGGAAAGGAACTCCTACTTTGGGTGGCTCCAGCCAGATGGTCGCGCGGCCGGCCGGAACGGCTGACATGCTTGTGGTGCACGTGACCCGCGGACCCTTGGGAAGACGCCGCGCCGCGTGATCGAGGAAGTTACCTGCGAGAGCCGTTGACAGTGGGGCGCTGTCTCGCGTCTTCTGCACCAATGGCCAGTAGGTACAGGCCCTCGCAGTCGCGCTTGTCGCGAGCGCCGGGCTTCGTTGGACGACCGCTGTGCCCAAGAAGTGGCCAATCCGCGACGACCTGGCGAACGGCCATAACCGGCCCTTTGCTGCCCTTCGGTCCCGGTACGGGACGAGTGGGTTATGAGCGACCGTTCGCCGATCCGCTGGGGGCGGGCGAGATCGCAGAGATTCGAATATCGACCGGCGTTGTCCGAATAGACCGATTCCGCCCATGGCCTCAGCGGCAAATGGTCCTGTAGACAAGCCATTTCCGATTGCCCATCATTGGGCTGCCCTGTTTGGAATGCGGCTATGGAGATCGGCGATTGGCTCCGCGGGCTCGATCTCAGTCAGTACGAGGCCGCATTTCGCGAGAATTCCATCGACTTCGACGTTCTCCGAAAGCTGACGCCGGAAGACCTCAAGGATCTTGGCGTCATCTCGGTGGGGCATCGCCGCAGGCTGCTGGCCGCGATTGAAGAGCTGTCGAGCGCAGGCATCGCGACGTCGGCGGTCGCGCATTCGGCCGCGGCGGCGATGGTGGAAGCGACCGCCGCCGAACGCCGTTATCTGACCGTGATGTTTGTCGATCTCGTCGGCTCGACCGCTCTCGCCGCGCGGCTCGATCCCGAGGACGTGCGAGACGTCTTCGCGGCCTATCACAAGTGCTGCGCCGGCGTCATCGCCTCAAATTGCGGCTTTGTCGCCAAATACATGGGCGACGGCGTGCTCGCATACTTCGGCTATCCGCAGGCACATGAGCAGGACGCCGAGAACGCGGTGCGCGCGTCGCTCGCAATCGTCGCCGCTACGCCCAAGCTCAACACGGGGGCGGGCGCCCCGCTGCATGTGCGGGTCGGAGTCGCGACGGGCATCGTGGTGGTCGGCGATCTTCTTGGGTCCGGAGAGGCGCAGGAGCGCGGCGTCGTCGGCGACACTCCGAACCTCGCGGCGCGGCTGCAGGGGATCGCCGAGCCCGACAGCGTGGTCATCGCCGAGGGCACGAGAGAGCTTCTCGGCAATCTCTTCGAGCTTGAGGATTTAGGAACGAAGGACCTCAAGGGGATCGCCAGACCAGCGCGGGTCTGGGCGGCGCTGAGGGCGAGTCCGGTCGCAAACCACTTCGAGGCGCTCCACGGAATGGGCCTGACGCCGCTCGTCGGGCGGGAAGAAGAATGCGAATTGTTGCTGCGGCGGTGGACGAAGGCGAAGAGTGGAGAAGGTCAGGTGGTCCTGCTTTCCGGCGAGGCCGGGATAGGCAAGTCGCGCCTTGCCGCCGCACTGCTCGAACGCCTAGCTAACGAACCGCACACGCGCCTGCGCTACTCCTGCGCCGCGCTGCACACCGACGACGCCCTCTATCCGATCATCGACGAAATGGAGCGCGCCGCGAGACTCGCGCACGACGACGCCCCGCAGGCGAAACTGGACAAGCTCGGCTCGCTTCTGGCGTACACGTCGACGCCGGCCGAGGACGCCTCGCTCTTTGCCGAGATGCTGTCGCTGAAGAACGACGGACGTTATCCGGCCGTCGAATTCGCGCCGGCGCAACGCCGGCAAAGAACGCTGCGGGCGCTCGTTGCGCAAATCGAGGCTCTGACGCGCTTTCGTCCTGTGCTGATAATCTTCGAGGATGCGCATTGGTCAGACCCCACGAGCCTCGAAGCGCTCAGCCGGATCGTGGATCGCATTCGGACCCTTCGCGCTCTGATGATCGTGACCTTCCGGCCGGAGTTCAACGCGCCTTGGATTG
>NZ_JBKQOT010000008.1:0-5339 GCF_052145395.1 Roseiarcus sp. | reverse complement strand
CGGTATCCGGCATAGCTGATTTTCGTCATCCGCTTGGCTAACGGGCTGCCGAGAGTGCCGCAAGCCGGAGGCTGCGTGACAATGCCTCTTGGAGCATTGTGGTCTCCCCGATTGGCCATGACCCGGTGCGGTAGATCTTGGCGCGGAATCCTTCGGCCTCGGAGCGGACGACCCCCCGGGCGGACGCCGGTGCCGGAGGTCAAGGAGGAAAACGATCGCCGCGCCGCTCGACCAGGTTCGACTTGATCGACGCGGCGTCAACGCTCGGCGCCGCCCATTCGATCGGTACCGATCCGCTCGCCTGAAGGGCCCCTTGCGTCGGCGAGGGCCGACAAGATCCATACGAGGTCGGGCGTTGTCCACAAAAGACTCGCACGGCGGAGGAGGCGGACAGCCGCAGCGCAGTCGCCGGCGGCAAGACGATGAAGGCCGGCCCCTGCGAGCGTGGCGCCCTGCTCAGAGACGCGCCGGACGGTCGAGAGCTCCGCCCGGCAGCGCCGGCACGAGTCATTGCCGTCTAGCCGAGCGCGGCAGATCGGGCATTGTTCCAACACTCCGGCAGCCATGGCGTGCCTTCACGGATCAGGTTTCGAGATAGAACATGAGATCATCGAGTCGCCGCACGGCGACCGCTAGTCCGGCCGCGTCGCCAGCCGCCCGGCAGTCTTCGATGGTCTCGATCAGATCCACGATTTCCGTGCGGTCCTCCGCGACCGCGCTGTCGAGTTTCCCGCGCGCTTTGGCGAGTAGAGCCACCACGTTCGGGTCGGCGGCCACGGTCCCCTCGGCGTCCGTGGCCGCCGCGTCCTCTTCGCCGTCGGCGCCGAACAGTCGATCGATGTGCTGACGCGCCTCCTGGATCTCCTCCTCGTCGTAACGTGACATCGCCTTGTCGATGGTGATGCGCCGCTCGAGCCCGGTCGCCTTCTCCTGGGCGGACACGTACAGGATGCCGTCGCGGTCCAGCGTGAGGTCGAGAACGATGATATTGCCGGCCGGCGCGTCGGCGAGGTCCTCGACGCGGAACTCGCCGATTTTGACGTTTTCCAGAGCGTCTTCGCTCTCGCCCTGATAGATGCGGACCTCGACGACCTTCTGATTGTCGGTGACGGTTCGGAACGCCTCGCTCTTGCGCACCGGAATCGGCGTGTTCTTGGGGATGATAGGGACGAAGCGGTAGGGATAGAAGCCGCCGTCCAGGTAGTCGAGCGCGCTCGTGCCGAACGTGTAAGGGGTCACGTCGACCAACACGGCCGATACCTTCTCGCCGGCTATCGCGGCGCCCTGGATGGCGGCTCCCATCGCGACGCACAGGTCGGGATCGACCTCTCCGCGGGCCGGCCGGCCGAACACTTCGTTGAGCCGGTTGCGGATCAGCGGGGTGCGGGTCGCGCCGCCCACCAGCAGGATCTCCTCGACCTGCGACGCGGTCAGGCCGGCAGATTCGAGCGCGATGTGGATCGCGCTCAGCGTCTCTTCGATGAACGGCGCGATCATCTCCTCATACTCGGTGCGGGCGAGTTCCAGAGCGAGATGAATCGGTTTGCCGTCGACCTCGGCGAGGTATTCCTCCTCGATGCGCGCAAACGGATGATCGGAGAGACGCCTCTTGACGCTTTCGGCGGCGCGATGGATGCGCGCCATCGCCTGCGGATTGGCGCTCACGTCCGCTTTGTGCTCGATCTTGAGATGATCGAGCACGCGCTCGATCATCTTGTGGTCGAAGTCGTCGCCGCCGAGATGATTGTTGCCATGGCTGGCGATCACCTCGACCACGCCCTCTTCGATGCGCACGACCGAGACGTCGAAGGTTCCGCCGCCGAGATCGTAGACCAGCACCCGTTTGCCCTGCCGCTGCGCGGCCTCGTAGACCAGCGCCGCCGCGGTCGGCTCGTTGATGATGCGGACCACCTCGAGCCCGGCGATCTCGCCGGCCTCGCGGGTCGCCTGCCGCTGCGCGTCGGAGAAGAACGCGGGCACGGTGATCACGGCCTTGCGCACCGGCGCCCCCAACCGCCCCTCGGCGATCTCCTTGAGACGGCGCAGGATCATCGCCGAGATGTCCTGCGGCGTGTAGTCTCGGCCGCCCAGCGAGACCTTGCGGTCGCTGCCCATCAGCCGCTTGATCGAGCGCACCGTGCGTTCGGGATGGAGGATGTATTGATTGCTCGCCGCCTCGCCGACCAGCAGGGCGCCGTCCTGATCGAGCCCGACGACGGAGGGTAGGATCAGACGTCCGCCGGCATCCGCCAGCACCTGCGGACGGCCGTCGCGATAGACCGCCACCTCGGAATTGGTGGTGCCGAGATCGATCCCGACAATCAGCTCGCTCATTCGACAACTCCTCGACCGGAATGATCTTTGGCGCCGGCGCGCTTGGCGACGATCACCTCCGCTGCCCGCAGCAATTCGCCGTCCCACTCGAAGCCGGTGCGAGATTCGGCGATCACCGACCCCTCCGCCGCGGACGGATCGTCCCTCGTCGCCACCACCCGCGCGACAGCCGGCGCAAACGGGCGACCGACGGTAACGATCGGGGTGACGCGGCGGTCCGCCAGCACGCGATCTAGCCGCCGAAGCGTCATCTCCATGCCTTCCCGCCAGGGATCGGGCACGGCGGCGGTCCGCTGCCATCGCGCCCACCACGGCCGCGCTCGTTTCGGCGGATCGGCCGCGAGCCCGGCGGCGAGACGATCCCTGATGTCGATTATGTCGATGAGCAGCGGTCGCAGGACCGTGCGAGACTGCTCGCGGGCGCGTTCGTGCGCTTGCCTGAGCTCCCGGTCAAGCGCGGCGTTGCCCGATTGCAACGTGTCGAATACGGCGCGGAACTGGTCGAGCGCGTCCTTGACGATGCGCGACTGCGCGCGCACCTCATTGCGCGCGGCGGCGATCTCCACGAACACCGAAAACAGGTCCCGCGCCTCTTCGTCCGCCACCTCGCGCGCGCCATCGCTCGCCATTCGCTTCGCGGTCGCGGTCTCGGCGACGTCGGTCTCCGGCGCTTCCGGGGCGTCGAGCTCGTCCAGATAGGCGGTGAGCCGCTCGAGCAGGCTTTCCTTGATGGCCGGATCCATGGCGTCCTTCCTGCCGATTACGCCAAGCCTTCGGCGCGCGAGGTCTCTTCCCAGCGCGCCATCGCCTGCTCGATCCCCTCGACGAGCAGCGCCGTGACCTGCGCCTGCGAAACCTGACCGATCCGACGCGCTTCCGGCGGCGGCAGGCAGGACGCCTCGAGCCGCATCAGCGCGCCGCCGTGGGGCGCGAGCAGCTTGGCCGCGAGCCGCTGCCGCTCGGTGTGCAGAGCCTCGAAGGCGGCGCGATAGGTCTGAAAGCGCTCCGGCTCGCGATCAGGCGGAAAGTTCCGCACCAACGCGAGGTAGCGCCGCTTGATTTCGTCGTCGCCGGCGTCATCGTCGACCCCGAGAATGGAAAATGGATCGGTCGCCATAGACTCTCCGTGCGGCGCACTCAGAACGTCGGCGGTTTTTCGCCGACGGCGGCGAGGACTACGGTTCTCGCCACCAATTCCAGGATCAGGCGCGGCGCTCCGGCGCCGAGCGGCAATTTTTCGAGCCGGTCCGCGAGGGCGTCGACCGCGCCATCCTGTCCGCGCGACTTGAGAAGTCTCTTCACCTCCTGCGGAGACGTGGAGTCCATGAAACTCCCGAGGAGACGCTCCAGGAGATCGACACTGCGCGCCTCCTCGTCCGCCTCGCGCCGCCGCGCCCGCCGCTTCGAGTGTGCGTCGTCGCTCGTGCCATCGAGATAACGGTCGATGCGGCTGCGGCCGAGCCGATCCTCGGCGATCGCGCGCGAGTGACCCATCTCCTCGATGACATCCTCCTCCACTGCGTGCATGCGCGCCGGATCGTTCCTCGTGCGGGCGACGATCTCATAGAAGCGCCAGAAGTGTTCGTTCGGCTCGCGCCGCTTGCCGGCGACGGCGAATTCGCCGAGCACGTCGTAGAGCTGGGCGCGCAGGATCGCGTCGGCGACTGAATGGAACTCCGCGACAGACAGCGCAGTTTGCGTCGCCTTTCTGAGCCAGTTGCCGAACTTCCAGCAGAGTTCGCCGGTCGCCTTGTGATCGGTCCGAACCTCTTCCTCGGAGAGAAGAGCGGCGATCGCAACGATTTCCCGCTTCGCGGCGACCCGTTGCAGGACGAGACGGAGTTCATTGTCGATCGGCGCCACGTGGCGACTTCGCGGCGGCGTCATCATCGCATCCTGCAGCGCAGCGCGGAACCAGCCGACCGCGCCCCCGCCAGCCAGACCCACCCCCTCGTGAAGGCGCGCCTCGGCTAGCGGGTCCAGCCCGCCGCGCAAGCCGACGAGGGCCTGGTTGATCCTCAGATCGGCGTTCGGCGCGTCGGCGCGTTCCCATTCGCCGGCCGAGACGAGCTCCTTCCAGGCGAGGTCGGGACGCTTCGATCGCATCTGCTTGCGAGCGTGCGAGATCTGCAGGTCGATCATGCGCCGGCGCGCCGTCCGGTTGATGGGATCGACGGCCAGAAGCTGTTTCGCGAACCCCGCCGCCTTCTTGTACGCCTTGCGGGCGGCGGCCGACTCGATCGCCTGCAGCAGTGCGGCGCTCTCGGTCGGGAAGCGTTGCGCCGCCTCGTCGGCGAGGACGTGCCACTCCTTGTCGTCGCCGTCCTCGCGATACCGCTTGATGAGTTGCAGCACGGCCGGAAGATAGTCTGGATCGCAGTCGAGGCCCTTGCGCAAATAGGACACGACCGGATCGGTGAAGCTTCGGTCGCCCACGATCATCGGCTCTTTGCCGGCCAACTCCGCGAGATGACGAAAGATGACCCCGGCCGCCAGCTTGCCTTCGCGCGACCTGTCGTTCGTGTAGTGCTCCGCTGCGGCACGCCAGTGCGTCTCGGCGCGCTTCCAATCCTGCTTCGCCTCGGCCCCGAGGGCGAAGATGCGGGTCTTCTCGGCCTCCGCCAGTTTCCCGAAGGTCTTCTCGAACAGTGGGATGCTGTCGGGGATCTGCGGCAGCAGGTTGAAGCAGGCCCCGCGGACGTCGACGGCGGGCAGCGACGCCGCCTGCCTGGTTAGCAGGGAGAACAACGCTCTCGGCCCGGTGCGGTCGGCCTCGATGAGACGCGCCAGCATCGGCATCGTCGGCGCTGACCCGCCGAGCCTGCCGATTGCGAAGGCCCGTTGCGCTGCGCTCGCCCGGGAAAGCCGGCCGACGACCTCGGCCGGTTCTCCCGGCAGCGCCGCCTCGGCGGCGAGGCGCAGGGGCCCGAAGGGAGAGTCGGACGGCACGCCGTTGAGCAGCCGGCGGGCTTTGACCGGATCGTCGGTCAAGAGGCCCTTGATGA
>NZ_JBKQOT010000007.1:0-2836 GCF_052145395.1 Roseiarcus sp. | reverse complement strand
CCACGCGCCGAAGGGCGCCCCCGCCGCGGACCGCTTTCTTGCCAGGCCGCGAGAGGATGGAATCGTTGCGGATCCGCGCGAGCGCTTCGATCATCGTGGTCTCTCCGATCTGTCGTCTCCGGGGACGCGGCTCCGCACCGCGACCGGATAACCCGGGTTGCGATCCAGGCGTCCCGCCCGATTGATCGCAGGCGCGTCTTAACCCATCGTTAAGGTTGAGAAGTCGGTTACCAATTCCGTAGCTTCGACGCCATGGTGGTAAAAAATTCCTGAAATGCGGTCGTGTCCCGGCTGGCGGCGTAGCCGCGACGGAGCAAACCGCTGGCGAAGCGCGCTCCCCGCAGCTGGCGGGGCCAATCCAGCCGGGCCCCGTCCGCGTCGCCGGATCCGAACCGCCGGCGAAGCGGTTGATCGTCAAGCTCTGGGACATCGTTCGACAATCGCGAAGCTATCCGGAAACGATGAAGCGGCCCGACGCTCGCCCGCGCATTCTGGTGGTGGACGCAGTCCCGCCAAACCGGTCTCCGTCGTGCCGCGGGCGATTCGTTCCGAAACGCAGGCACGCTTGCAATCGGTCGATCTCGCTCGCCGGGGAATTTGAATGGAAATCGAGCTCAATTTCGAGCGCAACGAAATCTATGAATGCGGCGCAACGCTGCTCTCCGTGCTCGCCTGTCCGAAAGCCTCCGATGAGGACAAGTGGCCCGAGCTTCATGCGTCGTTGTGCAGGAAGGCCCTCTTGATCAAATACATGTTGGCGCAGGACGACTGGACCCCGGTTCCCGTCAAACTGCGGTATGTCTTCCGCGACGCGAAGCGCGTCGATCGAGACTTCCAGTTTGTGGGCAGGCGGATCAGTGACCGCATGATCGCAGGCCGAATGGCGGTTCCATTCATTTGGCGCGCCGAACTCGGCGACGCGTTCCTTCTCCCTCGTGGGATTGAGCGACTCTCGGTCAATCAGATGTCGCAGTACGTGGTCAATGACGCGGGTCAGGCGGATCCGGAAAACGTCGAAAGCGTCGCTGTTCGCCGAACCGGTGTTGCCCCGGAACGCAAGCGGCGAAGGCGAAACGATTTCATCGTACTCCGCCTATCAGGGATCGGTCGCCGAGATCGACGACATCGACGAGGTGGCGCGCAAGCCGATCGTTGAACAACTGACGGCGAGGCTCGAGTCGCTGAGGCCGGCGTTGGCCGACGCCGAAATCGGGGGGAAGATTTCCCGCTGGCTCGACATATCGAGCCCGCGCGACATCCTGTCGATCGGCGGCGAACCCGTGCTCGTGAACTGGGGCATTTTGCCGCGCTCAGTCAGCAGCCGCGACGAACGGATCGCACACTTCGAAAGCACGCTGGGCCGCTATGCGCCGTGGCTGTCCTCCGCCGTCGTCGACCAATCTCCGGCAAAACCGCCTGTGGAAGTCCCGGGCGAAGCGCCGCCCGCCGCTTCGGCGGCGCCGCCAGAGAACATGGCTGCGGGAACAGAGACTCCCCCGCTGCATAGAGCCGCGCCGGCCCTGGCTCGTCCCCTTGGCGGCCTGCGCATTGGCGGCTTTGGCACTTGCGGCGATCTCCGTTCCTGGCGTCCTCATCTACCCCTCGTTCACGACGGGCTCGACGGCTGCGAACGCGTTCGAGTTGGAGCGGCTCAAGGCGTCAAACGATTCTCTGGAATCGCAGCTGAAAGCGCCGGACCAGGCGCTTGACGGCAAGGTCTGCCGGCCCGCCGACTTTTCGGTTCCGGTGCCGGACCTGGCCCCCGAGCCCAGCCCTGCCGGCTCGGGCGAAGCGCCCGCGCTGCAGGTCGATCCGAAACCGCCCGAGCAGGCGCAACTCCCGCAGTCTCCGTCCCGCGGCGCTCAAGGACCAGCGACGGCAGGCGCTTTGCTCGACAAGTCGACCGTCCTCACTATTGCGTTCACGGGCGAAACCGGCGATCAGGTGTCGTTCTCGCAGGGCTCCGGCTTCCTGGTCGGCGATCACACCGTGGTGACCAACCATCACGTGGTCAAAGGCGTCGAGGCCAACCGTATTTTTGTCGCCAACAAAAGCATCAGCAGCATTCGTCAAGTCAAGAGCGTGACCCTGTCGCAACCGCCGCCCGTCGAAAGCGACATCCGGGCCGACCTGGCGGCGCTCGAGATCGAGCCGGTCTCGGGGATGACCGGCTTGCCGATCGGCCCTTCGCCGCCGAAACTGGCGACCGCCTACGTCGCCGGTTTTCCCGGGTTTCTGACCGGACGCGACACGAAGTTTGAAACCTTCTGGAACTCGCTGATCCACGGCGTTTTCGACCCTGCGGAAACCGATCGTGCGCTGGCTCAACAGAACATTGAGGCGCCGAGCGCCGATCTCGAGGCAGGAACCGTCAACAACAAGATGAATACCGGCAGTGCGCAGCCTCCGATTCTGCTCCACGACATGCAACTCGCGCCAGGCAACAGCGGAGGTCCGCTGATCGACAGTTGCGGCCGCCTGATCGGCGTCAATACGATGCTGTTTCCGAGCGACAAGGGCACGCGCCAGGGAAATGTCGCCCAAGACGTCGAGACCGTGCGAAATTTCCTCGCCCAGAACCACATCACGTTCGCCTCGGACGAAACGGTTTGCGGGGCGGCGAACGGAGCGCCTCCGCCAACGCCCGCGCCGGCCCCGGGTCAAACGCCCGCTCCGGAACACGGTCCGACGCCGCCCTCGCCTTCCGCCGCTCGGCCCTAGGAGAGGCCGCCGTGCGCGGTAACCGGGGCAAATCTCCGGGCGGTGGGATCAGCTTGGGGCGGGCGCGATGAGGCTGGCGAGGGGCGGGACGTGCGGTCCGGGGATGCCGAGTCGG
>NZ_JBKQOT010000006.1:0-2601 GCF_052145395.1 Roseiarcus sp. | reverse complement strand
GCGCCCGCATTCCGCGGTGCTTGGCCGCGCGGACGGCGTGAGGGGCTATCACGACATCACCCGCTATCCGCAGGCGCGCCAATTGTCGGGCCTGCTGCTGTTTCGGTGGGACGCGCCGCTGTTCTTCGCGAATGCGGAGCTTTTCAAGGAGCGGGTTCTGGCCGCCGCTGCCGCCGCGCCGGGCAAGGTCACGTGGCTCGTCGTCGCCGCCGAGCCGGTTACGAGCGTCGACGTGACGGCCGCCGATTCCCTCGTCGAGTTAGACGACACACTGCGCGACAAGGGAACAAAGCTGTGTTTTGCGGAGCTCAAAGACCCCGTGAAGGACAAGCTGAAGCGGTTTGGACTATTCGAGAGGATCGGCGAGGCGTTCTTCTTCGCGACCATCGGCGCCGCCGTCGATGAATATCAGGCGACGCACAAGGCCGAATGGATTGTGGGCGCGGACGGCGCTGGGGAGCGCCCGTAGCTATGCGCTGTCGGATGCAGCGTAGCCTGGCGCACGCCCAGGTCGATTTGAGTGTCGCCACTCAAATGCTGAAGATAGCCCATGATCAGCGGCTGCCGTCCGGACCGAACGGAGTTTTCGCATGCCCCGTTCGCGCCGCGCATCCGGGGTTACGGGTCGCGCATCAACCGCCTGATAGCGAAGCCTTGTTCCCTTGAACGGCTTGCGCATAGCTTCCCTGCTTGTCCTGTTACATCGTCGTCGAACCGGTAGCTCGACTCCTGCGACGACGGAATGATGAGGAACATCGTCTTGACCACAAGGCCAATCACACGTCGTATGCCGACCATGCGTTGGCCATGCCATTCGTCACATCGTGACGTTTCGCTTCGCGATGCGCCGATTCCGCAAGGCGGCCTTGAGGCGCTGAGATAATATGAACTCACAATGAAAATCTCTCGAAAGATACGACAGCCGCGGGAGAACGAGATAAAACTCTTGGAGTTGCTTGCTTCAGGACCCTGCGCGCTTGACTCCGGACCTGTTGGCAGATGCTCAAGCCGCGGATGGATCCGTTACATTGCACTGGATGAATCCAAGCGCGGCATCTACGCCCTAACGCCGTCCGGGCATGCTCAACTTGATGAACATTGGAGCAGCAAGCCAATTCCGGCTGAAGGACAAGATTGCAGCGCCCCTCAAGCAAAAGGTCGCGCTCGAGAGCCTTGAGATGGTTCGGCAAGCCGCCTTCAGCGGCGAGCGGTCGGTCAGCGATTCGGACGTACAGTCGAACATGACCGACTAGGAGGCTGTCTGAGAAATCGCTGAGAGGCTAGCGTTTTCGGGGCGAATCGGATTCTGCTTGGGCATGGGCAAGCGCTATCGCCCCTGGAAGATCGACGAGCCGATGCTGTTGCCGGCGACGGTTCAGGAGTTCGTCGAGAAGGATCACCTGGCGCGGTTCGTTCTGCACCTGGTGGTCGAGGAGATCGATCTCGACGCGATCGAGCGGGTCTACCGGGTCGATCGCGGGCAGCCTCCGTTCGATCCGGCGATGATGACGGTGCTCTTGCTCTACGGCTACTGCAACGGGATCTACTCGTCGCGGCGGATCGCCAAGGCCTGTCGCGAACGCGTCGACTTCATGAGCATCGTCGGCCTCGACCCCCCTGATTTCCGCACAATCTCGGAGTTCCGCAAACGTCATCTGAACGCGCTGTCGGGGCTTTTCGGCCAGGTGTTGCGCCTGTGCGAGCGGGCCGGGCTGGTCAAGCTCGGCCACGTCGCGCTCGACGGGACGAAGATCAAGGCCAACGCCTCCAAGCACAAAGCGATGGGCTATGAGCGGATGACCAAGCGGGCGGAGGAGCTGGAGGCCGAGGTCGCGGGCTGGATGGACGCCGCGGCGGCTGCGGATGCGAAAGAGGACGCCGCCTTGGGGCGCGACAAGAGCGGCGAAGAGATGCCGAAGTGGGTCGCCGACAAGAAGCGGCGCGCCGAGAAGATCCGCGCCGCCAAGGCCGAACTGGAGGCTGAGGCGAGAGCCGCCGCCGAGGCCGAGCGCAAAGCGCGGGCCGAGGCGGAGAAGGAACGGGAAGCCGAAGGCCGCAAGAAACCCGGAAGACCCGCCGCCCCGCCCTCAGAAGCCCCCGACCCGAAAGCGCAGAAGAACTTCACCGATCCCGAGAGCCGCATCATGAAGACCAACGCCTACATCGCCGCCGGACGCGCCAAGCATCCGACCGACGGCGAAGGCGGAGGCAAACGCGTGGCGGACATGCGCGAGAAGCTCAAGGCCCGCAGCTTCCGTCAGTTCCTCATGCGCGGGCTCGACAAGGTCGCCCACGAATGGGGCCTCGTCTGCCTCGCCCACAACATGCTCAAGCTCGCCCAAGGGCGGAGTCTGTCCGCCGCCAAGCTCGCAGCCGCCTGAACCCCGAAAACCCGACCAAACCAAACAAACCCGCACCCCAAGCCGATAATTCTCGCCAATCCGCCCGCGCCGCCGGACACTATCTGGACGGGCTCCTAGCCCGCATTATGCGCCGCGGGTTGGCGGGAGTAGCCTAAGCAACTGATTTTGCGTAGAATCTGGTTATCGAAGCCGATTCGCGCAGTTTCAGGTGAGCCACCCCCGCCATGAACAATTCTAT
>NZ_JBKQOT010000005.1:0-16345 GCF_052145395.1 Roseiarcus sp. | reverse complement strand
GTCGGGCGGCGGCTCTCAGTACGAGATTTCCCACGCGTCTCAGCGGAAAATTCTGACCATGCCTTTTCGCCGTCCGATCAAGACCGTATATCCGGAAGCTCGTACGGTTCATCGACGCCGTGAGTGACGTGAATACGCAAAGTCGACTACGTCGTCGTGATCGAATCGATGTCCGAGGAAGACGGCGGCGGGTTCCTTGCGACTGTTCCTGACCTTCGTCGAGGACGCGATCTCATGCCTTGAAGAAGCTAAAGCGCTCGGCCGCGTGAGACCCGAGCCACGGGCGGCGGTTCGGATAGCTTGAGCGACGCCGTACGGCGTGCAGGGTTCTCTTGCCCGACCGCGTTCTGACCGCCGCGCGCGGACTTATCATCTCTGCGCCGCAATTCGCCGAGACGCCGCACGGGAGCTAAGCTGCGGAGAAGGATCGAGACGGAGGGATCGTCCATGATTGTCGTCGTCTTCCGCGCGCACCGCACCGAGGCCGGCCTCGGCGAGGACTATCTGACCGCGCTGAAGCGGATGGAGGAGCTTGCGGTGAAGATGCCGGGCTACGTCTCGCACAAGGCGTATGTCGCTGAGGACGGCGAGCGCCTGACCCTGTTCGAATGGGAATCGGCCGAGACGCTCCGCGCCTGGGCGGCCCACCCGGAGCACGTCCTCACCAAGCAGCTCGGCAGGGAGCGCTTCTACGAGGACTATCATCTCCAGGTCTGCGAGGTCGTGCGGGAGTCTCGCTTCGCGCGCGAGGGTGACGCCGCTCCGTAATTGAGTCTTCCATCGGGGGATAAGGGCTTCGCAGAGGCTGGCCTCTGCGGCCATGACGCGGTGTTTCCGCGAGGGCTGAGAAGGGCTGAAATCTGCTACACTCCACGCGCGGTCAAAGCGCCGCCGGCCAAGGGGGAATCATGCGCACCGTTCGAGAGATCACTTTCGACCTTTTCAGAAAGCTCGGCCTGACGACGGTCGTCGGCAATCCCGGCTCCACCGAGGAGCCGTTCCTCGCCGATTTTCCGTCCGATTTCGACTATGTGCTGGCTCTGCAGGAGACGAGCGCCGTCGCCGTCGCCGACGGGCTTTCCCAGAGCCTGCGGCGTCCCGTTCTGGTCAACCTCCATACCGGGGCGGGAACCGGCAACGCGATGGGCGCCATCGTCACGGCGTATCTCAACAAGACGCCGCTGATCATCACCGCAGGGCAGCAGACCCGGGAAATGCTGCTGATCGAGCCGCTGCTGACCAATATCGACGCGACCCTCATGGCCCGCCCCTGGGTCAAATGGAGCTACGAGCCTGCACGCGCCGAAGACGTGCCGGCGGCCTTCATGCGCGCCCATGCGACGGCCATCCAGCCGCCGGCGGGGCCGGTCTACCTGTCGCTTCCCCTCGACGACTGGGAGAAGCGCATGGCTGAGGTCGACATTTTCCGCACCGTCGCCGCGCGGCAGGGACCGGATCCTTCGCGTATCCGGGAGTTTGCGCAACGGATCGACGGGAGCCGGAACCCGGTTCTCGTGTACGGCTCGGACATCGCGCGCAGCGAGGCCTGGAACGCCGGGATCGCGTTTGCCGAAAAGCTCGGCGCCCCGGTCTGGACCGCGCCCTTTGCGGAGCGCACCCCGTTCCCGGAGACCCATCCGCAATTCAAAGGCGCGCTCGCGCCGGCCATCGGCCCGTTGTCTCAGCAACTCGCCGGACACGACCTCGTGGTGGTCGTCGGCGCGCAGGTGTTCCGCTACTACCCGTTCGTGCCCGGCTCCTACCTTCCGGCCGGCGCGTCGCTTCTTCATATCACCGACGACCCGTCGGTCGCGGCCAAGGCGGCGGTCGGCGACAGCCTGGTTAGCGACGCGTCTCTGGCGCTCGCAGAGCTTACGCACCGCATCGTCGAGCGGTCCGCTTCCGGCCCGTTGCGCGCGCCGCCCGCCAAGACCGACCGAGCGGCGAGGCCTATGCTTCCGCACGCGGTCCTGGAGACGCTTCGCGAGAACACGCCCGACGACTTCGTGCTAGTCGAGGAGGCGCCGTCGATCGTCGCCGATATGCAGGACGTGTTCCGCATCGACCGTCCGGACTGCTTCTACACCTTCGCCTCCGGCGGGCTCGGCTGGGACCTGCCCGCGGCGGTCGGACTGGCGCTCGGGGAGCAGCGCTCCGGACGCAATCGCGCGGTCGTCGCGTTGGTGGGCGACGGGTCGTTCCAGTATTCGCTCCAGGCGCTCTACACCGGGATTCAGCGGAAGGCGCGGCTCGTCGTTGTCGTGTTCGACAATCAGGAGTACGGCATTCTCAAGGAATTCGCCGAGCTCGAGAAGACGCCGAATGTGCCGGGACTGGACCTTCCGGGGATCGACATCGTTGCTCTGAGCCGCGGCTATGGCGCGGCAAGCAGCCGCCCCGAGACGCTCGACGAGCTCGCCGCCGCCTATCGCGCCGCCCTCGCCGTCGAGGGCGTCACCGTGCTCGTCGTCCCGATCACCCGGAAACTGAAGCCGCTGATTGGGTAGGGCCCTCTTCGGCCTCGGCTATTGCGCCGAGGCCTTCGCCGGAACGATGCCGAAGAGGAAGGAACGCACCGATCCGGCGCGTTACGCCTCGCTCCAGGCGGCCGATTCGATATCTGACGCAAGCGGCCCGCACACGCGCCGCGGCCGGACGCCGAAGGGCCCGCAGTCCATGAGGGCCCAGTTTCCGTCGGTCAGCTCGCGCGAGGCGATCGTATTGGACGCCGTCTCCGGTGTCTTGGCAGACAGGCATTTAAGCGCGTCGTTGGCGTGTTCCATGGTTTCGTCTCTCGATTGTAGGACGCTCCCTTTACTGAGTATCGTTAAGCAGGTTTGATGCGGCGCTGCCGACGGAGTTTGCTCCGGTCTGTTCATTGGCCGCCTCGTCGGGCGACAACGAGTCGACGCATTATACCTTCTGAGGTGACAATCAGTAGCACGCAAAAATTGACATGATGTGACGGCCGATTAGGGGCCGCCAATGCGGCCGTTCGGGTTCGGGAACGACGAGTCGCTGTTTGGACCCTGTCGGCGGGATAGACGAGAAAGCGATGGGATTAAGACTCTTCTTCTTCGGCCTCGGCTATTCGGCCGGGGCCCTGATCCGGCGGACGCCCGCAATCGAGCCGAGCGGCACGGCGCGCTTGGACGAGCGCGTGGCTCAATTGCGCGCCGCCGGCGTCGAAGCCTACACCTTCGACGGGACGCGTGCAGATCCCGGCCTCGAGGCGGCCCTTCAGCGGGCCAAGGCGATCGTCGTGTCCATTCCGCCCCGGGGCGGCCAGGGGCCGCTCGACCGTTACGCCGAGGCGATCGCCGCGGCGCAAAACCTTTCCCGCATCGTCTATTTCTCGACTGTCGGCGTCTATGGCGAGCACGGCGGCGGGTGGGTCGACGAAACGGCGGCGACATTGACCCGGTCCGAGCGTGGGCTGGCGCGTCTCGCCGACGAGGCGCGCTGGACGGAAGCGGGCAGGACGCGGGGAATCGCCGTCGACATCTTGCGCCTGCCGGGCATTTACGGCCCAGGACGCAATGCCCTGGACAAGCTCAGGCGCGGCGAGGCGCGGCGGATCGTCAAGCCGAACCATGTCGTCAACCGCGCCCACGTCGACGACATCGCCGAGGCCGCGCGGCTCGTCCTGTCGCGGGGCTTGCCGGGGCAGATCTGGAACGTCGCCGACGACGAGCCCGCCCCGCCGCAGGACGTGATCGCCTATGCCGCCGGGCTTCTCGGCGTTCCGGCCCCGCCCGAGGAGCCGTTCGACACCTCGGCGCTTTCGCCGATGGCGGCGAGCTTCTTCGCCGAGGAAAAGCGCGTATCGAACGCAAAGGCCAAGGCTCTGCTCGGCTTCACGCCAGCCTTTCCGAGCTACCGCGAGGGGCTGAGCGCGCTGTACGAGGCGGGGGAGGGGCGCAGCGTGTGACCCCGCGGTCGGCGCGCGAGCGGCGAGAGTCGGCGAGAGCGGGGCGATTTGCCGGCGGCCATCCGCCGCGGTAAGCTCGAGGGAGCGCCAGGCGCGCGCATCGGCTTCGCCCGGCCACGGAGGGGGATATGTTCCGCAAACGGCTTGCGTCTCTTGCTCTTGCCGCGGGACTCGCCGTCTCGCTCGCCGGCTGTTACCAGCCTGTCGCCTATACCGGCCCCGGCCCCGATTACGGCGGGGTCGCTCCGTATTATGGCGGCGGCTATTACGGCGGAGTCGCTCCGTATTATAGCGGCGGCTATTACGGCGGAGTCGCGGTCGGCGGCCCCGTGTACGCCGGCGGTTATTACGGCGGCTATGGCGGCTCCGCCTGGCGCACCGGCTACTACCACGGCGGCGGTTATTATCACGGCGGTTACCGCGGGGGCGTCTACGCCCGCGGGGCCGGCTACCGCCGCTACGGTGGGGGCTACCACGGGGGAGCGGTCATCAGGCGCTGAGCCGAGGCGCCCCTCAAGGTTTCCTTTCCGCGCCTTCCTCCTCTTCGGATGGCAGGTAGATCCCGGAGTTCGGCTCGATCCAGCACATCCGGTCGTGGACCTCGGTCGCGCCCGGAGTGTTCTCGGCGATGACCTTGAGGCCGGGGCGCAAGCGCTCGTCGGTAATCGCCCCATCGAAGGTCACCACCCCGTTCTGCACCTCGACGCGAACGCTCGCCCGCGGCGCCCAGCCGAACTTGTCCAGTTCGGCCTCGATCGCCGCCTTGATCTCGGCGTCCGGGTGCTTGCCGTCCGCCTTGGGCAGCGACGCGACCAGCGCCTTGAGCAGGTCGGCGCGCGAGATGATCCCCACCGCCGCCTCTCCGCGCAGAACCGGCAACCTCTTGACCCCATAGCGCAGCATCAGGTCGACAGCGACGCTGAGCTCGGCGTCCTCGGAGATGGTCACCAGCTTCCGCGTCATGATCTCGCCGATCCTGCGTCCGTGGCTGTGGGCGTAGGATTCGGCGAGGCGGCCGCCGCTCAGCAGAGCCTCGAGCCAACGCGGGCGCTTCCGGTCGGCGCCAAGTTCGCTGCGGCGCATGAGATCGCCCTCGCTGAGCACTCCGACCAGCGCGTTCTCAGCGTCGTGGACGAGGACAGCGCTGATCCGGGCCTTCAACAGCGTCTCCGCCGCTTCGGCCAGCGTCGCCGTGTCCGGCAGGCCGATCGCGCCATAGGTCATCACGTCTCGAACGCGCATTATTGGCCTCGCTCAATCTCGGCTTGAGTAGCGGAGGCGACGGGCTGTAGGCAAGGAGCGGAAGGGGGCGGCCTCTGCGACCAATCGCCCCCGTGGCCAGACTTTCCCGGAGCGACCGCTTGACCGATCCCATTGTCGTCGAGGTCTTGCGAGGCGATCGGGTCGAGTCGGCCCATCGCGGCGCAGGCGCGGTCGTCGACGCCGGCGGGCGGGTCGCGCTCGCCTTTGGCGACATCGACCGGCCCGTCTATCCCCGTTCCGCGGTGAAGGCCTTCCAGGCCCTGCCGCTGATCGAGGGCGGCGCGGCCGACCGGCTCAGCCTGACGGACGTCGAAATTGCGCTCGCCTGCGCTTCGCATTCCGGCGAAAATGAGCATGTCGCTCTGGTGAGCGGGATGCTCGCCAAGGCTGGACGCGACGCGGGCGCGCTCGAATGCGGGGCGCACTGGCCGCTCGGCGACTCCGCGGCGCGGGCGCTCGCGCGCTCGGGGAGAGATCCATCGGCCCTGCACAACAACTGCTCGGGCAAGCACGCGGGCTTCGTCTGCCTTGCCTGTGCGGAAGGCGTCGATCCGGAGGGCTACGTGTCGCCCGATCACCGCGTCCAGAACGCCGTCACGGAGGCGCTGTCCGCAGTGACCGGGGCGCGGCTCGGCCCGGAAAACCGCGCCGTCGACGGCTGCTCGATCCCGGCTTTCGCCATCCCCCTCCGGGCGCTGGCCTTGGGGTTCGCGCGCTTTGCGACCGGGCAGGGGCTGCCGCCGGAACGCGCGCGGGCGGCGGCCCGCATCCGCGCGGCGGTCGCCGCAAACCCTTGGGCGGTTGCCGGACGGGGACGGTTCGACACCGAAGTGATGACGGTTCTGGGCGCGCGCGCCTTCACCAAGACCGGCGCCGAAGGCCTCTTCTGCGCCGCGCTGCCGGAGCTTGGGCTCGGGATCGCGGTCAAGGCCGAGGACGGCGCGGGCCGCGCCGCGCAGGTCATGATCGCCGCGCTCCTAGGTCGTTTCGGCGGCTTCGGCGAGGCGCTCGACCGCTTAGCCGCACCGGCGCTCCTCAACTGGAACGGCCTGCCTGTCGGCGCCCTTCGCCCGGCCGGGCCGCTCGCTTAAGGGGCGGACTAGCAAACGAAGCGGGTAGGTTGGCGAGCCTCCCCTAGCGCGACGGAGGAGCCCGTGGGATCCGAGACCAAACGCTCCTGCAATCCGCTCTCGCACCCGCCGCCCTCACAAGAGCTTCGCCAGCTCCTCCTTCTTCACCTTGCCGGTCGCGGTCATCGGCAGGGCGTCGACGATGCGCACCTCGGGCGCCTTGTAGACGGCCATATTTTCCCGGCACCAGGCCTGAAGCTCCGCCTGCCCCAAACTCCCGCGCGCCTTTTCGTGAAGCAGCACGAAGGCGACCGGGACTTGCCCGCGCTCCTGATCCTCGCGGCCGATCACGCCCGAGCCGACGATCGCCGGGTGCTGGCCGAGCATCGCCTCGATCTCGGCCGGGAACACGCTCATGCCGTTGACCTTCAGCATCTCCTTGCGTCGTCCGAGGAAGTGGATGAACCCGTCCGGGTCGATGAGCCCGATGTCGCCGGTGTGCAGCCAGCCGTCGCGGAGCGCCTCGGCGGTGGCGTCCGTCCTGTTCCAGTAGCCCTTGAGCAGGGACGGGGAGCGGACGCAAAGCTCGCCCTCCTCGCCGAGCGGCTTTAGGGCGCCGTCAGCGAAGTCGCAGATCTTGAACTCCGTGCCGGGCACGGGCAGGCCGACGAAGATTGGCTGCGACTTCAGGTCGAGGTCGTCGTCCTGAAGGCCGGTTGTGAACGTGTCGCAGGTGTGCGTCTCGGTCATGCCCCAGGCGGCCTCGATGAGCGTTGTCCCGGTCAGCTCACGCCAGCGCTGGCGGTAAGGGATGTTGAGCTTTTTCACGAACGAGGAGCAGCGGACCTGCTCGAGCGAAGTGAGGTCGAATTCTCCGACGCGCGGGTGGTCCATGACCTCCACCGCGTTGTCGACAAGCAGCGTCGCAACGGTGACCTTGTAGGTCTCGATCGCGATCATGAAGGCGACCCGACCGGGTCCCAGCGCGCGAGCAGGACATAGGTCGCGCCGGAGAAGATCGGGAAGATCACGCCCATGTCTTCGCCCGCAATCCAGAAGACGGGATAGAAGTTAAGCCCGACGTCGTCCGGCTCGAGGACGATCGCGGCCGCGCAGGTCGTGGCCGCCGTATAGATCATGTCGCGCTGCGTATGGACGCAGCCCTTCGGCATGCCGGTCGTTCCGCCGGTGTAGTTGAGTGCGGCGACGTCATCGAGGCCAACGGTCACGGCGGGCGGCGTCGTCGTCATGTCTGCGAGCGCGGGCAAAAAGTCGATCGCGCCCGCGCAGGGCTTCGGCGGGGCGTCCAGGCCCAGGGGCAGGGGGATGGTCGGCGCTTCGGGCAGCAACGCGCCGGCGGACGTGACCAGGATCGTCTCGACGGACGTCTTATCCTTCACCTCTGCGAGAAGCGGAAAGAGCGCGTCGAGCGCGACCACCACCCTCGCTTGCGTGTCATTCAGCTCGTAGATGAGCTCCTGCGCCTTGAAGAGCGGGTTCACCGGGACGTGAATCGCGCCGATCTTGAGAATGCCGAAGAAGGCGACATGGAACTGCGGGCAGTTCGGCAGAAAGACCGCCACCCGATCACCCTTGACCACGCGATGGGCGTGCAGCCAGGCGGCGAAGGCGTCGGAAAGGCGGTCGAGCTGGCCGTATGAAACATCCCGCCCGTAGAAGATCAGCGCCGCCTTGTCTGGCGTCCGGCGCGCGCGTTCACGCAAGATTTCGGTGAGCGGGATCTCGCCGAGCGGATAGACCGGCTCGCGAGGCGCGTCCTTCGGCCAGTTGCGGCGCCAAAGCGCGCGAAGCGTGGCGAGATAAGCGGCTTCTTCGGCGGCGGACATGCGACCCTCGTCTTGGCGTTTCCCTGTCATCGAGCTTAGCACATTGGTTCATATGGGACCGATTCGACGTCTGTGCGCAGCGCGGTCACAATCATGGGACTCCTTCCGAGGTTCTCGCCCTCATGTCCGACGCCCCCTTCCGCAAATTGCTGATCGCCAATCGCGGCGAGGTCGCCGTGCGCATCGCTCGCGCCGCGGCCGATCTTCAGATCGCCAGCGTCGCGATCTATTCCGAGGACGACGCCGCCTCGCTCCATCTGCGCAAGGCGGACGAAGCCCATGCGCTCGGCCGGGCAGGGGTCGCGGCCTATCTCGACGGCGCGCGCATCGTCGCGCTCGCTAAGGCAACCGGCTGCGACGCGATCCATCCCGGCTACGGCTTTCTCGCCGAGAATGCCGGCTTCGCCCGCGCCGTCGCTGCGGCCGGGATAACGTTCATCGGAGCGTCGCCCGAAGCGCTCGATATGTTCGGCGACAAGCTCCGCGCGAGGGACGCCGCCGCGCGGGCAGGCGCGCCGGTCATCGAGGGCGCTGCGGTCCGCAGCGTCGAGGCGGCGCGGGCGTTTTTCATGGGCGTGCGCGCGCCGATCCTGCTCAAGGCCGTGGCCGGCGGCGGGGGCCGCGGCATGCGCTCCGTCCGCAGTGAAGCCGAGATCGCCGAAGCCTTCGCTCGTTGCCAGTCGGAGGCGGCGAACGCGTTCGGCGACGGATCGCTGTACGCGGAGCGCCTGATCGAAAGCGCCCGGCACATTGAGGTCCAGATTCTGGGCGACCGGCGCGGCGGGATCACCCATTTCGGCGA
This sequence comes from Roseiarcus sp., assembly GCF_052145395.1. NCBI lineage: Bacteria > Pseudomonadati > Pseudomonadota > Alphaproteobacteria > Hyphomicrobiales > Roseiarcaceae > Roseiarcus > Roseiarcus sp. The sequence continues at coordinate 7,432 of NZ_JBKQOT010000005.1, read as the reverse complement.
GCGGGAGTGCACGATCCAGCGTCGCAGCCAGAAGCTGATCGAGGTCGCGCCGAGCCCCTCGCTCAACGCCGACTTGCGCGAGCGCATCGTGACGGCGGCGATGCGGATCGCGCGCGCGGCCTCCTACGACAGCCTCGGCACGTTCGAGTTCTTGGTCGATGCGGCGGACCGAGGCGACGACGCGGGGTTCGCCTTCATCGAGGCGAATCCCCGGCTGCAGGTGGAGCACACCGTCACCGAGGAAGTTTTTGGCGTCGATCTGGCAGCGGCCCAGATTTGCGTCGCCGCCGGCGCGAGTCTCGCCGAACTCGGGCTCGACGCGCCGCGCGCGCCCCGTGGCTATGCGATCCAGGCGCGGGTCAATCTCGAAACCATGACGCCGGCCGGCGGGGTCCTGCCGAGCGGCGGGCGCATCGCCGCGTTCGACCTTCCTTCCGGCCCCGGCGTGCGCGTCGACACCTTCGGCTATTCTGGCTATCGCACGGTCCCCGCGTTCGATTCGCTGATCGCCAAGGTCATTGTCCATTCGCAGTCGCCGGATTTCTCCGCCGCCGCGGGCAGGCTGTCGCGGGCGCTCGGCGAATTCCGCGTTGCCGGCGTCGAGACGAACATTCCCTTTTTGCAGGCGGTGCTGACACACCCCGACTTCGTCGCCAATCGCGTCGACACGCGCTTCATCGAGAGGCGGCTCGGCGATCTCCTGCAAGCGGCGGGCAGGGAGCATCGCGCCCTCTATTACGAGGGGCCCGAGACGGACGCTGGAGACGCCCGCGCGGGCGCGCTCGAAGGTCCGGAGGGGACGGTCGCCGTGGCCGCGCCGCTCCAGGGCACGGTCGTGTCGGTCGACGTTTCGGACGGAGACACGGTGCGCCCGGGCCAGCAGATCGCGGTCCTGGAGGCGATGAAGATGGAGCATCTCGTCGCGGCGCCGGCCGGCGGCGTCGTGCGCGAGACGCGCGCCCGGAAAGGCGACACGCTCTACAAGGACGACGCGATCCTCTTTCTCGAGCCTGCCGACGTCGACAGCGGGACGGCGGCGAAGGCCGAGGCGGCCGATCCCGACGCGATCCGCCCGGACCTCGCCGACATGCTGGCGCGCCAGGCGTTCGGTTTCGACGCGAACCGGCCGAAGGCCGTCGCCAAACGCCGCCAGACGAACCATCGCACGGCGCGCGAGAACATCGCGGCTCTCGTGGACCCCGGCAGCTTCATCGAATACGGCTCGCTCGCCGTTGCGGCGCAGGCGGCGCGCCGTTCGCGCGAGGACCTGATCCGCAACACGCCGGGCGACGGCGTCGTGGCGGGACTCGCGACGGTGAACGGCGATCTCTTCGACGCGGATCGCGCCCGTTGCCTGGTGGTCGCCTACGACTACACCGTGCTCGCCGGCACCCAAGGCGCCCGCAACCACAAGAAGCAGGACCGGCTGTTCCAGCGCGCCGAGAAGCAGCGGCTGCCGATCGTGCTGTTCGCCGAAGGCGGCGGCGGCCGACCGGGCGACACCGAAGGCCTCGGCGTCACCGGCCTCGACGTGCCGACCTTCGCTCAGTTCGCGGCCTTGAGCGGCCTTGCGCCGCTCGTCGGCGTCGCCTCCGGCCGCTGCTTCGCAGGCAACGCCGCCTTGCTTGGCTGCTGCGACGTCGTCATCGCCACCAAGGATTCGAGCATCGGCATGGGCGGCCCGGCGATGATCGAGGGCGGCGGACTGGGCGTCGTGCGCCCGGACGAGGTGGGCCCGATCAGCACGCAGGCCCCAAACGGCGTCGTCGACGTCGTGGCGGAGGACGAGATCGAGGCCGCCGCGGCGGCGAAGAAGTATCTCTCCTACTTCCAGGGCCGTCTGCCGACATGGGCCGCGCCCGACCAGCGCCGCCTTCGCCGCGCGATCCCGGAGAACCGCCTCAGGGTGTACGAGATCCGCACGGTGATCGAGACGCTCGCCGACGAAGGTTCGGTTCTCGAGTTGCGCGCCGCCTTCGGCCTCGGCGTCGTCACCGCTCTCGTGCGGATCGAGGGCCGGCCGCTCGGCCTGATCGCCAACAATCCAAAACACCTCGGCGGGGCGATCGACGCCGATGCGGCCGACAAGGCCGCGCGCTTCCTGCAACTCTGCGACGCCTACGACCTGCCTGTCGTCTCGCTCTGCGACACGCCGGGGTTCATGGTCGGACCGGAAGCAGAAAAGACCGCGCTCGTGCGCCACGTGTGCCGCATGTTCGTGACCGCGGCGAGCCTCACCATCCCCTATTTCACAGTCGTTCTGCGGAAAGGCTACGGGCTCGGCGCGCAGGCGATGGCCGGCGGGGGCTTCCACGCCCAATGCTTCACGGTGTCCTGGCCGACCGGCGAATTCGGCGGCATGGGCCTCGAGGGCGCGGTGCGGCTCGGCTTCCGCAAGGAACTCGAAGCGATCGAGGACGCCGCCGAGCGCGAAAAGCTGTTCCGGACGATGGTGGCGAAGTCCTACGAGACGGGCAAGGCGACCAACATCGCCTCCGTGCTCGAGATCGACCAGGTGATCGATCCCCTGGAGAGCCGGCGCTGGATTCTTCGCGGCCTCGACTCCTGCCCGACGCCGCCGCGGCGCGAGACGCGCAAGCGGCCATGCGTCGATACGTGGTGAAATGCCGCCCGGTCCGGGGGCTCGCGCATGAAGCTGTTCGCGTCATCGATTGTCGTCGCCTCGTCGTTCGTTGCGCTGGCTTTTGCGTCGGGCGCGGCCCGCGCCGCCGATCCGTGCGGAGACCTCGCCCAGGCGGTCGCGACGCTCAAGTCGGACGACCGGTTCCAGGCGGCGGCGGATCTCTTCTCGGCCGCACGGCTCGGCTGCGAGAAGGAGGCCGAGGCGCTTCTCGATCGCGGCGCGGCCATCGACGCCCGCGACCGCGACGGGAAAACGGCGCTGGCGCGGGCCGCGGAGGCGGGCAAGCCGAGGCTCGTCAAGCTCCTTCTCGACCACGGCGCCGATCCCAACGCCCGGGCGGTCGACGGCTCAACGCCGCTCTATCTCGCCGCCCAGGCGGACAGGCCCCAGGCGGTGAGCCTGTTGATCGGCCGCGGTGCCGACCCGAACATTGCCGGTCGCAGCGGCGAGCGGCCGCTCGCAGCCGCCGCCTACAACGGCTCGGCCGATACCGCAGCGTTACTGCTGAAGCACGGCGCCGACCCCAACGCCCTCGACGACGACGGCAAGGGAGCGATGGTCTATGCGGCGGGACGCGCCGACGCGCCGATCGTCGCGTTGCTCATCGCCGCCGGCGTCGACGTCAACCGCCGCTACGGCCACGGCCTCACCGCGCTCATGTGGGCCGCAGGCCACGACACGAGCGCGGGAAGCGCCGACGTCGAGGCGACCCTGAAGCTGCTCATCGAACGCGGCGCCGCACGCGACCTCAAGGACGACCGCGGCCGGGCCGCCGCCGCCATCGCACGCGGTCTCGGGCGTGAGCGCGAAGCGAAGACACTGGAGGAATGAGAGGCGACCGTCACAGTCCGGCGAGATAGGCCGCGATCGCCGAAAGCTGCTCGGGCGTGACCGTGTTCATCAGGTCCAACATGCCGGGATTGTTGGCCCGGGTGCGATTGCGGAAGTCGGTCATGGTCTTGAGCAGGTAGTCGCGCTGCTGCCCTGCAAGGCGTGGCACGGACGAATCGCCCTGGAACTCCTCGAGATGGCAACTCGTGCAGACGACGGACTTGATCGCGACCGCCGCCGCGTCGGCGTCCGCCTTGCTCGCCGCCGGGGCGCCCGTGTTCGGCCACGGCCTTGCCGCGAAATACTCGGCCAGCGCCAGCGCGTCTTCCTTGACGACGTTCTTTGCGACCGCGCTCATGCGCTCGTCCTTGCGCGCGCCCTTCTGGAAATCGCGGAACTGGAGGTAGAGATAGCCGGGGTTCTGGCCCCAAATGATCGGGATCGATTTGTCTTCGGGAACGCCTTTCAGTCCATGACACGCGCCGCAGAGGACCGCTTTCTCGTCGATCGATTCCGGGTCAGCGGCCGCCGAACCGGTGAGAAGCAGGGCGGCAAGCGCGATCCGCATCATCCCGAGCAACCCCCGTTTGACCCCGTGTCCGGCGGCAGTCTGCCTGCCGCGCCGTGGCCCTGTCCAATGAAAAGGCCGCCTCGCTGCGAGACGAGGCGGCCGATGCAAGAACGCGCCGATCAGTCGGTTGTGAAGGCGATGATGGCGTCGCCGCGCTTGAAGTCGATCTGGGTGTTTCCGCCTGCCCCGACGACGACGTACTGCTTGCCGCCGACGGTGTAGGAGGACGGCGGCGCGTTGACGCCGGCGCCCGCCTGGAACTGCCACAAGAGATTGCCGTTCGAGGAGTTGAAGGCCTTGAACGCGCCGTTGCCCTCGCCGGTGAAGACGAGGCCGCCCGCCGTGGCGAGAATTCCCCCGATCATCGGCTGCGGCGTCTTCACCTGCCAGGCGATCTTCCCGGTGTTGTAGTCGACCGCCGTCACGTTGCCGGTCTGGACGCCGCCCGGCACGTTGGTGAACGCGCCGTCGAGCCAGAGCTTGCCGTCGGGATAGGGCGAGCTCGCGACCGTGTAGGTCATCTCCTGCTCGAGGTTGATCGCATAGGCGAGCCCATGGTTCGGGTCGGTCGCCATCGGCGACCACTCCACGCCCCCGTTCGCGCCCGGGAACATGCGGGCGGACTTGGGATCGAGCGGCTGGGTCGGACTGGGGAGCGTCCAGCGGTCCTTCTGCGACACCATGGGCTCGGAGAAGCGGATGAGGCTGCAGTCCTTGCGGTTGTGGACGTAGACGTAGCCGTAGCCGGTCTTGCCCGCGTGCAGCACGGCCGGACGCACATGGCCGGACTTGTCGCGCGCGTTGACCAGCACCGTGGGGCTCACGGCGTCGAGGTCCCACACGTCATGCGGGACGTATTGGAAGTGGCAGACGTACTTGCCTGTATCCAGGTCCACGGACACGAGCGAGTCGGTGTAGAGGTTGTCGCCCGGACGGATCGCGCCGTCGAGGTCGGGCAAGGGGTTGCCGACGACGAAGTAGATGCGGTTCGCCGCCTCGTCCACGGACGGATTCTGCCACACGCCGCCGCCGAGGGTCTTGTACGGGTCGCCGTTTTTGGCGAGGGAGTCTTTCTCCGCGGCGATGTCGCGGTGCTCGTCCCTCCCGGTCGCGTCCGTTGTCGCCCAGACACCGACCGAGTTTTCCGGGATCGTATCGAAGGTCCACAAGAGCTTCCCGTCGTTGGCGTCGTAGGCTTTGACGAAGCCGCGGATGCCGTATTCGCCGCCGTTGGTGCCGATGAGAATCTTGCCCTTGACCGCGGTCGGGGCCATCGTCTCGCTGTAGCCCTTCTCCGGATCGCCGACGTCCTGGCTCCACACCACCGAGCCGGTCTTGGCGTCGAGCGCAACGAGCTTGGCGTCGAGGGTGCCGACGTAGACTTTGTCGTTGTAGACGGCCACGCCGCGGTTGTTCGGGCCGCAGCAGAAGGTCGTGACCGGACCGAGCTTCGGCTTGAAGTGCCAGATTTCTGCGCCCGTCCTGGCGTCGAGCGCATAGACGTGGCTGAACGACGTCGTGACGTACATCACCCCATCGACGACGATCGGCGACGTCTCGAGCGATTCCTTGACCTCGGTCTGGAAAACCCACGCGGGACGCAGGCGCCCGACGTTGCCCCGGTTGATCTGCGCGTTCGGATAGAAGCGCGTCTGCTCGTAGTTCCCGTTGGTGAGAAGAAAGTTCGAGCCGTCATGAGCGGCGTTGTCGAGTTGCGCCTGAGTGACCGGCTTCGCGGTGGCCATGCCGGCCATCGCGCCCCCGGCCGCATTCTTGATTTCCTGCTGAGCAGCCGCCGGCCCGGCGCTCAAGAAAGCCGCGGCGCAAATCGATCCAAGCAAAAAGGTACTGTTGACGACTTTGGTCATCGGCGAGTCCTCCCTGACCACGACAGATTGACCGGAGACCGCTGAATTGTCACGCGGATTTGCGAAGCCGACTCCTACCTTTGTGCGGTCAACCGGACTCCCCTCGCGTCGCGCTCCAGTGGGCGGCCGCGAGGCCGAACAGGACGAGCGCGACCGCCTGATGGGCGAGCGCGAGCGGGACGGGCGCGAGGAAAAGCAGCGTCGCCACGCCGAGAGCGACCTGAAGCGAGGCGACGGCGGCCAGCGCGACCGCACGTCGGGCGAGGGGCCGTGGGCCAGGGCGAAGGGCGGCGAGCGCCTGGGCCAGGGCGAAGGCGAGCACGGCATAGGCGACGAGTCGGTGGTCGAATTGCGCCGTCGCCGGATCGTTCAGTGGCGCGTCGCCCGCGTTGAAGGCTTCCGCGGGCAGAAAGCTCGGCCCCATCAGCGGCCACGTATTGTAGATGAGCCCCGAGCGGAGCCCCGCGACCAGCGCGCCGAGGCCGAGCTGGACGTAGACAAGGATCGCAAAGACCGCCCCGGCGGTTGCAAAGCCGCGACGGCAGGCGGCGCGCTTCCGCTCGCTCAAGCCCACCGCGGCGTAGATCAGCGTTCCGAACACCCCGGCCGCGATCAGCAAATGGAGGGCGAGACGCTCCTGCGCGACCTCGGTTCGTTCGCTGAGGCCGGACGACACCATCCACCAGCCGACGATCGGCTCGAGCGCGAGCAGCGCGGTTGCGAACGCGATCTGCCGCCCGAGCGCTCCCTTGAACGCCCCGCGCGCCCAGAACCACAATGCTGGCAGGATGTAGACCAGGCCGACGATCCGCGCGAGCAACCGATGGCTCCATTCCCACCAGAATATGGTCTTGAAGCCGTCGAGCGTCATATCCGGGTTGAGCTCAGCGTATTGCGGAATCTGCTTGTAGCGGTCGAATTCCGCCTGCCAATCGGCCGCCGAAAGCGGCGGCAAGACGCCCGTGACGGGTTTCCATTGGGTGATCGAGAGGCCCGATTCGGTCAGGCGCGTCGCGCCTCCGACCAGCACCATAGCGAACACCAGTCCCGCCAAAGCGAATAGCCACACGCGGACGCCCGCGCGGGACTGCGCGAGCGTCCGTTCGGGTTTCGCGCTGAGCGCATCGATCGAGGCCATACGATTTTTCGATTCGAGACGGGCGGACTCTTCGCCCGCCGTCCTCATCCGCGCAAGCCCCTTAACAGCCCGTTGACGAAGTCTGGAACTGCTGATTCCCTGCTGTTGAGGTGCTTCGGCAGGGTGATCGGCGATGGCGATGGGGCGGGCTGAGGGGGTTCAGGGCGACCTGATGGCGACGTGGGCGGAGCTGCCGCGCTCGCCGGGACACGCCTTCTACGACCGGCTGCAGGAACTGCTGCGGGAGGCCGGGTTCGACGCGTTCGTGGAAGGGGTGTGCAAGCCCTACTACGCGCCGAGGATGGGCGCACCGTCGCTGCCGCCGGGGCGGTATTTCCGCATGCACATGATCGGCTATTTCGAGGGGATCGACAGCGAGC
>NZ_JBKQOT010000004.1:0-3517 GCF_052145395.1 Roseiarcus sp. | reverse complement strand
TGCCGCTCGCCGTCGAGGGCGGTCAGCATACAGTCGACGAGGGAATCCGGTTCGACGCGTCGCTCGAGTCGATCGGCGCGGTCAAGCTCCTCAAAGAAGGCTGCGTCGTCAGTGCAGCGAACGCCAGCCAGATCTGCGACGGCGCCTCCGCCGCGCTCATCGTCGGGGAGCAGGCATTGAAGGCGCATAGCCTGACGCCGATCGCCCGCATCGTCGGGTTGGTCGTGACGGCCGGCGATCCGGTCATCATGCTGGAGGAGCCGATCAACGCCACACGCCGCGCGCTCGCGAAGGCCGGGCTAAAGATTGACGACATCGACCTCTACGAGGTCAACGAAGCCTTCGCGCCCGTCCCTTTGGCCTGGCTCAAGGCGATCGGGGCCGACCCGGCCAAGCTCAACGTCAACGGCGGTGCCATCGCCCTCGGCCATCCGCTGGGCGCCTCAGGGACGAAGCTGATGGCGACGCTCGTCCATGCGCTGAAAGCCCGCGGCAAGCGCTACGGCTTGCAGACCATGTGCGAGGGCGGCGGCATCGCCAATGTCACCATCGTCGAGGCGCTCTAATGGCCTTTCGCGCCCGCTTCACCGAACTCTTCGCTTCGGCCTCATCCTCGCGAGAAACAATCAGGCCGATTCCTGTCCGCCCGGATTCCCGGCTGGTTTTTGTGGCCAATAGTCATCCTTCAGCTTGCGCTTGACGAGCTTTCCAGTCGGCGTGCGCGGCAAGGATTCGCGGAAGTCGATGCTGCGCGGCGTTTTCAAATGCGAGAGCCGTTCGCGGCACCATGCAATGAGTTCGCTCGCTTTTTCCGGCGTTGCCGGAACGCCGGGCTCGAGCTGAACGACGGCCTTCACTTCCTCGCCCATCTCCTCGTTCGGCACGCCGAAGACCGCGACGTCCGAGACATCCGGATGGCTGACGAGCAGGTCTTCCGTCTCCTGAGGATAGATGTTCACGCCGCCCGAGATGATCGTGTGGGCGGCTCTGTCCGTCAGAAAGAGGAAGCCCTCCTGATCGACATAACCGACGTCCCCGATCGTCGAACATCCGGGACGGAGGTAGGCCCGCTGGGTCTTCTGGGGATCGTTCCGGTAGGCGAAATTGATGCCGCTGTCGAAATAGACGTCGCCGATCTCGCCGGGCGGTAACTCCCTGCCGGCCGGGTCGACCACGACGATCCGCCCGATGAGCGACTTGCCGACCGTGCCCGGATGGCGCGCCCAGTCCTCGGACGTGGTCAGGGTGACGCCATTTGCTTCCGATCCGGCGTAGTATTCGATCAGAATCGGTCCCCACCAATTGATCATCCGCGCCTTGACGTCGCGCGGACACGGGGCTGCAGCATGAAACGCGACTTCGAGGGTGGAGAAATCATACTTCGCCCTCGTTTCCTCCGGGAGCTTCAGCATCCGCACAAACATCGTCGGCACGAATTGCGCGTGCGTGACCTTGAAGCGCTCGATCAGCGCCAGACATTCCTCCGCGTCGAACTTCTCCGTGACGATCGCCGATCCGCCGAGCATGACGGCCATCATCGAGGTCCGAAGCGGCGCCGCGTGGTAGAGCGGCGCTGGTGAGAGATAGATCGTGTTCCGATCCATTCCCGCCATGGTCTCGCAAAGAACCGTCATCAGCGCGGGAATCACGGTGTCGATGGGTTTCCTGTCGAAGACGCGCGCGACGCCTTTCGGCCGGCCGGTGGTGCCGGAAGAATAGAGGAGGTCGGCGCCCGCCGCCTCGTCTGGAATCGGCGTGGCGGCCATCGTAGCCTGGAGAGCTCGCCAGTCGAGCGCGGGATCGCTTACTCGGCCGCTGACGAAAAAGCGGACGCCGGGACAGGCGCTTCGCAAGTCCTCGAGAAGATGCGCGAGGGAGTCCGAAACGATCAGGAGCTTCGCCTCGCAATCCCTTACGATATAGGCGGTTTCGCCCGGCGTCAGGTGATGGCTGATAGCGGTGTAGAACAGACCGCTGCGCTGCGCCGCCCAGGTGAGCGCGATGAAATCCAACCGGTTCTCGAACAGAAGGGCAATGTTCTCGCCCATCTGTACGTCGAGCGAGCGAAACGCCTGGGCGCCCTGGTTCGACAACCGATCGAGCTCGGCAAAGGTCATCATCTCGCCCGACCGAGCCATTCGATAGGCGACTTTGTCGGGCTGAGTGGCGGCAAAATAGGATGGGTGCTTCATGCTTCCTTCCCACAAAACTGTGTTATTTGCGGCCAACGATTGGGCTCGAGGCCGAGGCCCCTGACGATGATTTCCGTCATAATGCTAGACGCCCCGGCATAGATGCGGCTCGCGCACGCCAATGTGTACATGCGCGCGATCTCGGTCTCCTCCGTGAAACCCGCCCCGCCGTGCGAATTGCGCGCATTCATCGACGACGAAGCCTTCCGTCTCCGACGCGAGGAGCTTTGCTTCGGCCGCGAGTTCCGCGCTCAAACTTCCCATGAGCTGGTCGAGCGCGCAATGGTCGGGGGAAGCCTGAGTCATATCGAGACGGGTCCTCATCTCGGCCACCTTGAAGCACGAGTCCTCAAAAGTTTCAGGCACGGAGCCGGCGATAAGCTGTCGTAAGCGGGACTAGAGAAAAGGGTCGAAAGCGGTAGTTCATGGCTGAAACTTCCGGGCCCGCCTCGTGCTGGAGTTTCGCCACAGAGCGACTGTCTTCTCACGTGAAGAGACGGATTTTCCAAAACCGTTGAAGGCTACAAAAAGAACGAGCGCTCGCTCATTTTTTCGCTGCGCCCACTTTTGTCATTTCCTTTTGTCTGGCATGCTAGTCACATGTCAGTCCCTCTCATCGAGAGGACCAGACCAAGACAATAGGGGAGGGGGCGTGCAAGCTGCGCGCCAAAGGCCGTGGTCGGCCACCGTGACGACCGACGCGCTGTGCTCCAGGATCCTGGAGCGGCATCGAAGCGTCGTTCGGGTCCGCAAGCCGGAACTCGCCGTCGCCAACCTGGCGCGAATCATCGAAGCGACCCTCAAGCTCTCCAATAGTCAGGGTTTCCATGCGACCAGCCTGCGCGACCTCGCCAAAGCGTCGGGCCTGAGCATGGGCGGCCTCTATTCCTACTTCGACAGCAAGGCGATGCTCCTCTCGATGATCCTGCGGGAGGTCGCAGCGACCGCGACGGATGTCCTGAGCGCGCCGCCGGAACAGCTTGTGGGAGAACCTCGCGCTCATCTTGCATGGGTGATCGACACCCACATTCGCCTCTCGGAGGCGATGCATCCCTGGTTCGTTTTTTCCTTCATGGAGGCGAAGTCGTTTCCGCCGGCCGAACGCAAGATCGCCGTCGACGCCGAAGAGGCGACCGAACACGTTTTCGCCGACGTCATCGCTCGCGGCGTCGCGCGCGGCGACTTCGCTACGGAGGAGGTCCGACTCACCGCCTCGCTGATCAAACCGCTCCTGCAGGACTGGTACGTCAAGCGCGCCAAGTATCGCAGACGCGGTACGTCGATCGAGACCTACATCGCGGCGGTCACGCGCTTCGTTGAAGCCG
>NZ_JBKQOT010000003.1:0-5228 GCF_052145395.1 Roseiarcus sp. | reverse complement strand
CGAACGCCGCCGAAGGCCGCCTTGATCATGAACTGGCCCCATGCGGCCTGCGCTGCGGCGACGCCTTCCAGGGCCGCGTCGACCTTCTCGGCCACCATCCGGTGGGCCTCGCGCGCCTTGTCGATCGGCTCGCCCGTAGGCGACAACATACTGTGCGTGCGCGCTGCGATGGTGAGCGCCGCATCGAGCCCGGAGCGCATGTTGGCCTTGGCGATCGCCACCGATGTTCCAGCCAGACTCTTCGACACCATTTTGACGTGTCCCCGCGCGACGCCTCGGCCCGCGCCTCGAAGCGGCGTCGCAAAAGTTTAACATGGGCGAACTTGCTTGCCTCGGCAAGTCCGCCTTCCGTACCGTTGACAACGCTGTTCGCATGAACGCTGTTCCAAACTCAATGTCACGGAGCCGCCCTTTGAGCCGCGCGCCTGTCGTTCTCGCGTTCATCGCTTCGCTCATGGGCGCAGCCGGCGTCGCCCTGGCGGCGGCCGCTGCGCACCAGAACGGCGGCGACCTCGGCCGGACGGCGGCGCTGTTTCTTCTCCTGCACGCGGCGGCCTGCCTCGGAATCGCCGCGCATGCGCAGCTCGCGCCGTCACGCGCGCTCGTCGCCGCAGGCTTCGTCATGGCGGCGGGCGCCGCCCTGTTCTCGGCCGATCTCGCCAAAAGCGCCTTCACCGGCGAGCGGTTCTTCCCCATGGCCGCGCCGATCGGCGGCTCGACCATGCTCATGTCGTGGGTCGCGCTCATCGCGATCTTCGCCTGGGCGGCGCGGCGCTGACGGCGCCGTTCGGACCCCGTTCGGACCCGCTTCGGCGCTCTTCGACATGCGTTCGGCGCCCATTCGGCGCGCGAGAACCGGCCCTTGTTCACCCGTGTTTTCAACATTTTCAACGGCTTATTCCGCAGTTTGGGCAAAAAATGCAAGTGCCGTCGACCCCGCGGCGTCCCGTTGTAGGGCCGGGTCGCTGAATCGGCCGCGGCGCAGTCGGCGACCGCGCCAACCACCACGCGCGCCATCCGGCGTTGTTGGCGATCGTGTCCGTTTCGCTTGCCCTTTCCTGCGCAAGAATTCCTCAAAACAGAATCATAGCATTATTTTCTGTTTTTGGGAATTCTTTCCCGCTGGACTGGGCTCGCTGCGGCGCCGCGTCGGGACAACCGGCCAAAGTTCGACTGGACAGAGGGGGTCTCCGTCGCCATAGTCCCGCGCGCGCCGGCGATCCGGCGCGTTTTTCGTCGACCGGCGGCCTTGCGATGGACCTGAAGCTGTTTCTGCTGCGATTCGTCACCTGGTGGAACGGGGCGACCCTCAACACCCTTTTCTACACCCACCGCCACGGCGTGCTCGTCGGGCACGACCAGTTCGGCAACGCCTATTACCGGAAGCCGGGCATCGATCCGGCGCTGGGCTTCGAGCGGCGCTGGGTGATCTACAACGGCGTCTCGGAAGCCTCCATGACGCCTCCAGGCTGGAACGGCTGGCTGCACCATACCGTCGACGTGCCGCCGACCGAAGAGGACTACGAGCCCCACCCCTGGGAGCAGCCGCACATGGCCAACCCGACCGGCACGCCGGCCGCGATTCGGCCCAAGGGCTCGACGCTGAACCGCGGCCCCCGCCAGCCGAGCACCGGCGACTACGAGGCGTGGAGTCCGGGGGCCTGAGCCGCGCCTTCATTCCGCCGTCGTTGACCATCAGATCGGCCCCCATGAGTTTGCCGTTCGTTTCCGTTGCGCGCGCGAGGGGCGCCCTTTTGGCCGCCGCGCGCCGGGCAGCGCCGTTCGCCGCCGCGCTTACACTGCTCGCCGCCCCCGCCCGCGCCGACAAGATCGCCAATCCGGTCGCCGTATTCAACGGCCTCGACAAGATCACCGGCCGCATCATCACCTTCGAGGTGACGCTGAACGAAACCGTGCAGTTCGGCACGCTGCAGGTCACGCCGCGCGTCTGCTATTCGCGCCCCCCGACCGATCCGCCTCGCACTGACGCCTTCACCCAGGTCGACGAGATCAACGAAGAACACCAGTTCAAGCGGATCTTCTCCGGCTGGATGTTCGCCGACAGCCCCGGCCTGCACGGCGTCGAGCATCCAATCTACGACGTGTGGCTGGTGGATTGCAAAGGCGGCACGACCGTCATCAAGGAGGCGCCGCAGGTCAACGCCTCGGCGACCGACACGGACAACCCGGACGCTGCGCCCGACGCCAACGCGCCCGCCTCGCCACAGGTCGAGCCTCCGCCCCCGCCGAAGAAGAAGCCGAAGCCGAAGGCGCCCGCCGTGGTCGCGGCCCCGCTGCCGGCGCCCGAAGGCGACAACGCGCCGCTCGACCTCGGCGGGGCGAACGGCCCGGGCAACGCCCGCGGGCGCTAGCGGGCGCGCAACAGGGGGCAGCGAAGGTGCGGCGCGCGGCCTTGGCGCCTTCTTCCTCACACTGGCCTGAGCAAACGCCTTGGGCTGTCCGTCAGGCTCGGGCCGCCCGAATCCCGCGGCAGATGGGCCTTGATCCAGGCGTTCGCGGCCGCGGGCCCCCTATCCCAGACCTCTTGCGGCGTGCAGGCGAAGACGAGTTCATAGGCCTCGCCGCGCGATCCGCCGAGCAGGCGTTCCTCGTACCATTCGATCCAGACGTCCCAGTCTTCGTCCCGCGGGAGCGCCGCTTTCAGACTCCGCCAATCGTGCCTCCACCAGTTAGGGAGGCTTTGGCGCCAGAGAGGCAGCTCAGCTAGCTTGCGCGCGCCGAGCGTTTGCAACGCAGAAGCGTCCAAGCGAATTTCCATCCGTAGGGCCGCGTCGGCGGCGGCGGCGGCGGCGGCGTAGGCTGCCGCGAACGGGGCTGGGTCTTCGAACGGAGCGGCGAGGGGCCCGGCAAGGGCGGAATCCGGGCTGGCGATGTTAGCGACGGCAGCGGCGTAGGCAGCGGCGCTGAGAGCCAATGCGCCGGACTGGTGCGCCGCGGCGGCGTTTTCGGCGGCGGCAAGCGCGATCGTGCGCAACTCGCTGGAATGGTCTGGATATTTGGCGACAACTCGAGCCAGCGCGGCGGCTCGAAGGATTGCGCCTGTTGAAGTAAGAAACCGGGACGTCCCTTTTGCGTTGCATCCTTTCGGCGCGTCACGACCCCAGCACGCTGCCAGTCGCAAGGCCGCCCGCGCCGCGATCGCGGCCGTGAACTGAGGGATTTGCTTCGTGAGCCAATCCTGAAGCGACTCGTGTTCTTTGGTCTCGTACTCCCAAGCGGACCGGTCCATCCCGCGCCGCAGCGAACCAGGCCAGGCCGGCAAGAGTGGCGACAGCAGCGATCTCGTCTGCCGCCCTGTCTTCAGCGCCGTCGCATCCGCCGCGATTTCCACGATCTCGTCCGCCGCGTCGAGCATTTGTCGGTCCCGCTCTCCGGCGTCGTAGCTTGAAAAAGGCCTGCCTCCGAGCGGCCGCACATCCTCGGGGCGCGCTAAGTCGACCGCATCTTCGGGTGTCGGCGCCAGCAGGAGCGGATAAAGATAGACTCCCTCGCCCTTGGCCTGGCGCTCGCGGATAATTGCGATTTGTCTGCCAACGGGCGCCTCGAACGCGAGCCAATGAGGCGAAACGAGGGGGACAAACATATCGCAGGCGCGCAGCTTGCGCTGGACTTCCGGATCCAGATCCGCGCTGGCTGAGAGCGGCTCCGCCCAGATTTCGAACACCCCGATCTCGACGGCCGCTCGCAGATGCCCGGTCACAAAGGAGAGCCACTTGACCTCGCCGTCGAACGGCTTTTCCGGTTCGTCGGCCTGGGCGTAGCTAAGAAAGATGATCGGCTTATGAGGAGGCGCTGGCATGAAACGTCGTGGTTCAGATTGCTCCGGGCAGAGACTGAACCCAAAACCTTGCCTCCACAATGACTGGGACGTCGTTTCAGAGCGGGGCTACGCGAACGATTGAGCCGAGCGGCTATCGATTGGCGCACTCGCCGCGTCGTCGCCAATGTCCGGTCTTTGCGCGAAGCGGCCATCGACAGAGGCGGTTTCGAATGATCGCTTGCGCGGGAGCGCGCCGGTCGGGGGCGATCACGCTTCACGACCACCGAGGCCAACTCGATCGTCGCGTTGATCCATATCAAGGCCATGCCGGTCATCCTGACGACATAGGCCGAGGTGAACCTATGGCCGACGAAACGCCCGCGCGCTGCCGCTGCAACGGCCGTCACCGGATGACGCGTTACATTGTCAAAGTGAGACTAAGAGAGAGGGCCGCGGGCGAGCGCGGTCCATTTTACGGGATTCAGAATAAATGGCCCAGAACTATTCCCGTAAGGACCATTATTCCGATCACGAACATCCAGCCGTT
Organism: Roseiarcus sp.; assembly: GCF_052145395.1. Lineage (NCBI taxonomy): Bacteria > Pseudomonadati > Pseudomonadota > Alphaproteobacteria > Hyphomicrobiales > Roseiarcaceae > Roseiarcus > Roseiarcus sp. The sequence goes on along the minus strand of NZ_JBKQOT010000003.1, from coordinate 900 downwards.
GATGTCACGCCCTTGGAACATCAGCGTATACTCCATGGCAGTATGCACCGATCCGAGTTGGTACGGTAACGGATCTTGTACCGTACTTTCGCGCACCAACCGAAGTTGTGATAAGCGCGTGTGCTCTTAGCATGTAACGCTCGCCAGACCGGTGCAGTTCCTCATCATTCCGGCGAAACGACTTCTCTCGGCCATAGGGGCCCAGTTCACAGACCTCGCATCGCCCTCCTAAACGCCAATTCTCTAGCCAATGCCGTGCGGCGTCACGGATCTCGCCCCCGGCTGCGTACGCCGCTTCAAACGCCGCCCCGAGCGAACCGAAACGACTTAGCTCTTCCGAATGGACGATAAAGTTGGGTGCATCTTGCGCACGGACAATGGAGACGCGGCGGGCCATGCGTTCAAGTTTCCTCTGGTCCGCTCGGTCGCAAAACGCGCCGGCGACCTGGTCTTACCCTCTGGGGGACGGCAACGCTGACACCCTTCCGGAGTGGCCTCGCTGCCTTAAGTGCTCAATGTAAACACCGGTCATCTTCTTAGCTACTCACAAATAAGAGGAGGTCAAAACATGAACATAAGTGTTTATTAGCCTTCTACAGCGAATGGCTGTGGCGAGATCCTCTGTTTCCACGAACGGTCGCGACCCGCGTGGGGCCTCGCAAGACGCGTCCGTCACTGCTCGACCTGGGCGACGCCCGTTTGCGTGAGCAGAGCCAGGTTGCCCTCGATGCACCAGTTGTCGGTGATGCGGCCGTTCGTGATCTTCAAGAGGTCGGTGGCAAGGAAATCGATCGCCTGGCCCTGGCCCTTTGTCTTGCCGAAGGTTCCGGTGAAGTGGCCCTTGAAGTCCATGTGGACGGTCCGTATTCGCCGGCCACGATCATTTTCCTGACCTCGACG
>NZ_JBKQOT010000002.1:0-7703 GCF_052145395.1 Roseiarcus sp. | reverse complement strand
AGCGTCGCCGACAGCGGGTCGCCGAGGCAGGCCGCGCCGGCGCCGACCGAGACTTCGTCGCCGCCCTGCTCCATCACCATGCCGCAAAGTCGAAGTTCGAGGCCGTCGAGTTTTTTCGGAGAAGCTCCGAGGACGTAGAGGCCGGAGGACGCGTTGTCGGCGATGGTGTCGAGGATGCCGATCTTCCAATCGGCGATGCGCGAATCGACAATCTCGATCGCCGGCAGCGCAAACTCCACCGCGCGCAAAATGTCGGCGATGGTCAGGTGCTCGTCGTCGAGGTCGCGCCCGATGACGAAGGCGATCTCGGCCTCGACCTTGGGCTGGATGAGCTGATCGGCCGCGACGTCCCATCCGTCCAGGACCGCCATATCGGCGAACAGCATGCCGTAGTCCGGCTGGCTGACGCCGAGCTGCCGCTGCACCGCGAGCGACGTCAGCCCGATCTTGCGTCCGACGAGCTTGCGGCCCTCCTCGAGCCAGCGCTCGGTGTTGAACTCCTGGGCGGCGTAGGCCTGATCGATGGCCCCGGCCGGCAGAAGCTCACGCACCGGCGGCACGGGCGTGCGAGTCTTGTAAGCTCCGAGGATGGCGTCAGCGACGGCGAGCGGCGCTATCTTTGTCACGATGCTTTCCCTTCTCAGAGCTTGACGCAGACGTTGGTCAGCTCGGTGTAGAACTCGAGCGAATGCAGGCCGCCCTCCCGGCCGATGCCGGACTGCTTGGCGCCGCCGAAGGCAGTGCGCAGATCGCGCAGGAACCAGGAATTGACCCAGCAGAGGCCGACCTCCATCTGCGCCGCGACGCGATGGCCGCGCGAAAGATTCTCGGTCCAGACCGAGGCGGCAAGTCCATAGGGGGTCGCGTTAGCGAGTCGCACCGCTTCTTCCTCCGTATCGAACGGACGGATGTGGCAGCAGGCGCCGAAGATTTCTTCGTTGACGATCGGCGACGTGTCGGGGAGACCGGTCCAGATGGTCGGCTGGATCCAGGCGCCGTTGGCGAGGTCGCCCGGCATTTCGGGAACGCCGCCGCCAGTGACGATCGTCGCGCCCTCGTCGGCCGCCTTCCTGTAATAGCTCAGCACCTTCCGGCGGTGCTCCTGGCTGATCAGCGGGCCGAGGTTCGTCGCGGGATCTTCGGGCCGGCCGAGCTTCAGACTTTCCGCGCCGGCTTTCAGGCGCGCGACGAACGCGTCGAAGATCGGCCGTTCGACATAGACGCGCTCGGTACCGAGGCAGACCTGGCCGCAGTTGGAGAAGCACGAGCGCATCGTGCCCTCAACCGCCTTGTCGAGGTCGGCGTCGGCGAACACGAGCGCAGGATTTTTGCCGCCGAGCTCGAACGACACCTGCCGGATGCCGAGCGCGGCCTGGCGCATGATCGCCTCGCCCGTGCGCGTCTCGCCGGTGAAGGTGATTCCGTTCACGAGCGGGTGCTGGGTCAGGAACTCGCCGGCCGAATTCGGCCCGAGCCCATGGACGACATTGTAGACGCCCTTCGGCACGCCGGCCTCGTTCATCACCTCGCCGCGGAGCGTTGCGGTAAGCGGCGTCTCCTCGGATGGCTTGACGACGACAGTGTTTCCGCAGGCGAGCGCCGGACCGACCTTCCAGGTCATCAAGAGGAGCGGCAGGTTCCATGGGCTAATGACCGCGATGACGCCCTTCGGCCGGCGAAGTCCGTAGTTCAGCGCGCCCTTGCCGTCCGGCGTCGGCAAAATGAAGGTCTCGGTCGAGACGCCCTTCACCGTGTCGGCAAACATCTTGAAGTTGGCGGCGCCGCGCGGGATGTCGAGATGGCGGGCAAGGCTTGACGGCTTGCCGGTGTCGAGGCACTCGGCGGCGAGGAATTCTTCGAGCCGCGCGTTGATGCCCTCGGCGACCTTGGCGAGGATGTCAGTGCGCTCCCCGACCGTCATCTTGCCCCACGGGCCCGAGAGCGCGGCCTTGGCGGCGCGGCAGGCGGCGTCGATCTCGGCCTTGCCGCCTTCCGGCACGCGGCCGATCACGCTGTTGTCGAGCGGCGTGCGGTTCTCCCAGAACTTGCCGGTCGTCCCTTGAGTAAACCCGCCGTCGATGAAATGCGCGGCGTCGCGACGCGCGCTGTCGAAACTCGCGGACGCCTTCCTCAAAGCCTGAACTGTCATCGCCTGACCTCTCCGTGACCGCGCCGCTCCTCGAAGCGCGCACCGGTCATATATCGCTATTGATCGTCTATGTCGATATTTTCATTATTGTCGATATTTTTGCGCCACCCCTCGCCTAGCTGGCGAGCGCTGACGCGCCTGCTTTGGCGCATGCCCGGTCGTCGTCCTCGGAACCGCCCGAGACGCCGATCGCGCCGATGACGGCGCCGTCCTCGACGATCGGCAGGCCTCCGCCGAACAGCGCGACACCTGGACGAATGGCGATGCCATGGTGGAGCACCGGGTTGTCTTTCAGCGCGTTCGACAGATCGTCGGTCGAGGCGCCGAACACCGCCGCGGTATAGGCCTTGTCATTGGCGATGGATACGGACGCGGAAAAGGCGCCGTCCGCCCGCAGGCAGGCGACGAGGTCGCCGCCGATGTCGACGACCGCCGCGACGACGGCGATGTTCCGCTCGCGGCCCTTCGCCACCGCGGCCTCCACGGCTCTGAGCGCCGCGGCCGAGTTGATGATCCGGCGCGCCACCGAGTTTGACATGATGTGCGTCCCCAAATGCGCGCCCTACCCGCCCCTTCCGGGACGACGCCGGCGCGCAATAGTCCTGGCGCTTAGACCCTTCGCGCGAACGCGAAGGGTCATTTTGCGTGCTGTCCTTAAGACCGCGTCTTACGACACGACCGACAGGAACGCTTCGTTCATCACCCGCTCGTAGTAGAAGATGCCCTTGCCGACCTGGGTCTCGTCCCAGGTGCGCGTCGGCTGGTCGGGATAGTAGGTGTAGCCGCCCGCGAACACTTCGCAGCGGTTGCCCGACGGGTCGAAGAAATAGATCGTCTGGCCGCGGGTGATGCCGTGACGGGTCGGCCCGATGTCGACCGAGATCTCGTAGCGGGTGATGATGTCGGCCGCGTGTCCGACCGCATTCCAGTTCTCGAGCTCGAAGGCGACGTGGTGCAGCTTGCCGGGTTCCGGATACTTCACGAAGGCGATGTCATGGGCCTTCATGCCCGCGGTCAGCCATATCGCCAGCAGCCCATCAGGCATGTCGACGCGCTCGGCGCAGCGGAAGTCGAGCGCCTTCTCGAAGAAGTCGAGGTTCTTCTCGATATCCGGCCCGTAGAGCAGCGAGTGGTCGAAGCGGCGGGCGGCCATGCCGTGCGGCTCGAGGTCCCAGACGTCCGGGTTGTGAATGCGCGGCTTCGGATCGGACTGGTCGGCATGGGCGTAGAGCTCGATGCGATGGCCCGAAGGAATTGTGAAGCCGATGCGACGGCCGACGCCCGGCTGCTCGCCCACCTTCACGTGATCGACCGCGAAGCCATATTCCTTGACCCGCTTCTCGTAGTGATCGAGGTCCGAGTCCTTCAGGCATTTGAAGGCGGCGGCGTCGACGCCGGCCGAGTCGGCGCGGCGCAGCACGATCGAATGATGGTCGAACTCGTCGGCCGACTTCAGATAGACGCGACCGTCCGGCCCTTCCGTCACCTGATGCAGGCCGATCCGCTTGGTGTAGAACTCGACCGCCGCAGGCATGTCCAGAACGCGGATCTGGATGAAGCCGGGACGCATGATGCCCGTAATCGCCATGGTGTTACCTCCTTAGACAGGTTGCAGGGCCCGTTCGCCCTTGGCTTTGACTACGACAGGGGTCTCCAGCCGCAGGGAAAGATCGGAAAGCGGATAGATGCAGCAGGCGAGCACCAGGCCCGCCGCCTCGTCTTCCGCGGAGACGCAGGCCCGGCTCATCGGGCCCGATTGGTATTCGCCGGCGAGGACGCGCACGCGGCAGATCCCGCAGCCGCCGCGGCGGCAACCGACGGGCAAGCGGCGCGGCAGGTTCTTGAGTTGGCCGAAGCCCTGCGCGCGTTCGAGCGCCACGAGAACGCGTTCGCCCCCGTAGCAGTTCGCCTGCCCATGCCCATCGAGCGTGACCAGGAATCGTTGCGGCGCCATCGTCAGAGCCTCTTGAACAGCGGGCTTTTGGGCTTCGACCCCGCGTCCTGCGCGGTGAAGAATTTTTCTGTGAAGATGTGCTTCTCGAACAGCCGCCCCTGCATCAGCGCGCCGATGCAGGCCTCGATCATCGGCGGCGGCCCGCAGAGATAGGCGGTCAAGCCTTCGAAGACGCCGCCGTACAGGCGCTTGGCGACGTCGTGGACGAAGCCGCGCTCGCCCGCCCAGGCGCTGCTCTCCGGCTCGTTCGACAGGGAGGGGACGTAGCGGAAATTCGGGTGCTTTTTCGCCAGCGCCTCGAAGTCTTCGCGGCCGTAAAGATCGGCTTGCGTGCGCACGCCGTGGACGAGCGTGATCGGCTCGGCGTAGCCCTCTTCCAGAAGGTCGAGGATCATCGCGCGGGGGCTCGAGACGCCCGTGCCGCCGGCCAGGAAGATCAGCGGCCCGCCGCGCGACTTGCGCACCACGAAGCGTCCGTAGGGGCCGGAAAAGCGCACGCGCTCGCCAAGCCTCAGCTTCTCGTGGACATAACCGGTGCCGGCGCCGCCGGGCACGCGCCGCACCTGCAGTTCGACATGGCTGGCGTCCGAGGGCGCGTTGGCGATCGAGAAGGCTCGCGCGCCTTCAACGCCGGGCAGCTTCGCCATGACGTACTGGCCGGCCTGAAAGTCGATGCTCTCGCCGTTCAGCGCAAGCCGAACGCCCTTGACGTCATGAGTGAGATCGTCGAGCCCGACGACCTCCCCCTCGAAGTCGCTGACCGGAATGCGGCGGGCGTCGGGATCCTCCTCGACGTCGGCCTCGATCGTGACGTCCGACATCAGCGTGGCCGTGCAGGCGAGCACGTAGCCGTCGTCGCGCTCGAAATCCATCAGCGCGAAGGCGGAGGCCTCGCCATGATCGATCTCGCCGTCCGTCACCTGCGTCTTGCACGTCCCGCACAGGCCATGGCCGCAGGCGTGCGGCAGATAGATTCCCGACCGCAGGCAGGCGTCGAGGATCGTCTGGCCTTCGGCGACGTCGATGGCATCGCCGATCGGTTCGATGGTGAGCTGGTGCGTCATTGCCCGGTTCCGGCCTTCTGGCTCAGCTCGCCGAGTTCTTGTAGCCGGAAAGGCCCGGCGTCCAGAAGCGGACCAGCGACTTGTGGCCGACGCCGTTGTCGGCGAGCGACTTGCCGAGATCCGGCTTCGTCTTCAGCCCGTCGATCATCCACTCGACCCTGTCCCAGTCGATCTTCTCGAAGTCGGGATGGGCGTTGTAATGGCCCTTGATAATCGCCTCGACGAAGGCGCCGAACGGCATGTCGGGGGGCAGCGGAAAGGCGAGCGGCGCGCAGTAGGACAGATGCTCCTCCCAGTGGACATAGACGACGCGGTTGCCGTGGAAGTTCTTTTCCGCGTCGCGGTATTCGATGTGCTTTTCGTAGTCGGGCGACAACGCCTGAAGGGCCATGGATTCCTCCCAAATTCCGTAGATAGCGGCGATCCGGCGGATGGCCGCATCGCCCGATTGCGTGCGAGTTATTCCGCGGCCTTGACCGCCCCGGCCTGCCAGCTCTTCCAGAGCTTTTCGTCGGGCGAGCCGACATAGTCCATGTTGTCGGCGCCGACGTTCATCCGGTAGTAGGCGAGAACGTCGGGGACGGTCGGACCGCCGCAGGCGCCCTGGTAGATCTGGTGCACCGGCAGCCAGGCCTGAACGTACTTCTCCGGCTCGCCGTCGAAGACGTCTTTGCAGCCGTCCGAGCAGAAGTGGTACGTGTCGCCCTTGAACTTCGAGTGGCGGAAGCAGATCGTCTCCGGGTTTCCGGGCTCGGTGTACAGCATTGGAACCTGGCAGGTCTGACAGAGCTGGGGCAGCGCCATGTTGTAGAAGCGCTTGCCCTGCTTCTCCATTTCGGCCCACATCTCCCAACGCGGGCGATAATATTTGTCGAACGTGGTCGGATACTTCTCGCTCAGCCAGTCCATGTGCTCGCGGTCGGGGATCCAGGTGTGGAACGCCGCGGCGTGGCAGTACTGGTAGAAAGTCGCCCAGATCTGGTGGGAGACATGGTCCGCCTCCGCCGTTGCGACATCCGAATATTTCGGCGGACGCAGGCCATAGCGGGCGAGATCCTGGAACAGCGAACCGCCGGCCTCGACGAAGTAGATGTCCCAGGCTTCGCGCCAGGACATGACCTTCTTCGGCAGCATGTAGTCCATCATCATGCCGACAAGGCCGAGCACCTTGTGGCCGCGCCAGAACCACTTGTCGACCCACTTCTGCACGATCGGCAGGTTGTCGGGATGCTGCTCGAGCAGGAACTTGATCACCTCGATGCCGAGCGTCATGTGTCGGCTCTCGTCCGACTGGGCCGAGAAGCCGAAGGTCACGGTCGACATGTCGCCGTTATAGGCCGCGCCCGACATGAACGGCACGAACAGGAGGTTGGTCAGCACGTATTCAAACGAGAAGCCGACGGCGATCATGTATTCGAACGGGCCGGCCGAGCGGGCGTCGTCGAAGAACGACTTCGGCACGCTGAGGTACCACACGCGGTCGTGCATGTGGCGGAACTCGGCGATGCCGTCGAAGTACTTGTTGTATTGGCTGATCGTGTGCGCCTGCGTCTGGAAGTGGCGCAACTCGTCGAGCGACTGCATCTGCGAGGCGACGCGAGGCCCGACGCCGCGCAGATGGCGCCCAGCCCAGGCGAAGCCGCGGTGCGCCTGATATTCAAGCGGCGAGACGCCGGTGAGGAACAGCTTCAAGGCGTTGACGTAGCGCCCGTCCGAGATCTTGGTCTGGCCGTTGCTCTGCGCGAAGGCGTCGAGCACGGCGTAGAGCTTGCGCTCCTTCTCCGCCTGGAACTTCCAGTAGGCGTCCATCGTCAGGCGGAACGGATCCTCCCACGCCGACCAGTCCTTGATCTTGATCCCCTCGAACTTGTCGTAGGGGAACACCTTGTCCATCGGCTGATAGGTGGTCTCCCAGTCGAGACCGCGGGTCATATGCGCGTAGCGCTGCTTGAGACCGAGTTTCTTGACGGCCATGCTGTCCTCCCAGACTTCGAGTTAGTGTTTCCAGCCGACGAGAAACCGGTCGTCGTCCTCGTCGAGATTGCCCGCCATTGAGACGAGCACGAGATGGATTTCCTGCGGGTCCCACGTCCGGCCGAGGCGCTCCTCGACCGAAGCGCGGTTGACCACCAGCTCCATGTCGCGGTCGAGCTTGACGCAGCCCGGCATGTCGAGGACGCGGACGCCCGGGTTGTCGGCGAGGATCGCCTCGATGATCGGGCGGGCGTCGTCGTTGTGAAGCAGCGTGAGCGAGGCGACTTGCGCCATGATGATTTCCCTTCCGATTAGACGTTGAGGCCGAGCGCGCGGGCGCGAGCTATGGCCGTCTCGCCTGCCGCCGCGGCGGCGTTCTCGTTGGTTAGCGCGGCCGCGAGCGGTCTCGCCGCCTCGACCGCGCGGTCGATCCAGTGGGTCGCCCACTCCGAAATGATCGTCTTGTTGGCGTCGCTCTCGGCGGCGACGGTCTTGACGACATGGTCGCTCCAGCGGCCTTCCTCGGCGCGCCAGTCGGACATGAACTCGGTCAGCATGGCGA
>NZ_JBKQOT010000001.1:0-10848 GCF_052145395.1 Roseiarcus sp. | reverse complement strand
CGAACTCGACATGGAAGGCCGCAAGGAGCGCGTGCTCCCGCGCGACTTCCAGCTCGACGTCGTCACCGACCGGCCCGTGCACGTCGACTTTTTGCGCCTCGCCGCGGGCGCGCGCGTGCGGATCGGCCTTCCGGTCCACGTCGAGAACCGCGACGCCTCGCCAGGTATCAAGAAGGGCGGCACGGTCAATATCGTGCTGCACTCGGTCGAGGTTCTGGCGCCGGCCGACAATATTCCCGAGGCGATCACGATCGACCTCACTGGCCTCGATTTCGCGGATTCCGTGCACGTCTCGACGCTCAAGTTGCCGGAAGGCTGCAAGCTTGTTCCTTCCAAGACGGACCTTACGGTCGTCACCATTGTGCCGCCGACGGTGATGCTCGAAGAAGGGCCGGCAGCCGCCGCGGCTCCCGCCGCTCCGGCCGCTTCCGCCGCCGCAGCACCGGCCAAGGCGGCCGCCCCCGCCGCCGCGGCCAAGCCCGCCGCCAAGAAGTAAGGCCGGGCGCCCTCTCCCCCCTTGCGGCGAGAGGGCGCTCCGCCGCGTGCGCGTCCGAACGGGAGCCCCATGCTCGTCATCGCGGGACTCGGCAATCCGGGCGCGCGTTACGCCCGCAATCGCCACAACATCGGCTTCATGGCGATCGACGCGATGGCTGCCGGGCATCGCTTCGGTCCGTTCCGGGCCCGCTTTTCCGGCCTCGTGTCGGAAGGGACGATCGGCGGCGAGCGGGTCCTGCTGCTTGCGCCGCAAACCTACATGAACGAGTCGGGCCGAAGCGTCGGCGAAACGCTGCGTTTTCACAAGCTCGACACGAGCGCCCTTACGGTCCTTCACGACGAGCTCGATCTTGCGCCCGCAAAGGTCCGGGTGAAGGTCGGCGGCGGCAACGCCGGACACAACGGTCTGCGCTCGATCAGCGCGCATGTCGGCAACGACTACCGGCGCGTGCGGCTCGGCATCGGCCATCCCGGAGACAAGGCGCTGGTTCATAATTTCGTGCTGAGCGACTTTGCGAAGGCGGAATTGGGCTGGGTGGACGCCCTCTGTCGCGCCGTGTCCGACGCTGCGCCGCTGCTGGTCGAGGATCAGGATGCGAGCTTCCAGAACAAGGTCCATTTGGCGCTCGAAGCTGCCGGCTTCGGCGAGAAAGGATCCGACTAACCCTCACGCGGCCTGGGCTGGGTCGCTTCGCTTGCGCCGCGCGCTGCGGGGGCTCGGTTCCGGCGAAGCAGGCGCTTCGGGATCGAGCGCAGGCAGCGCGTTCATGACCCGCTCGGGTGGAAAGATGACAACCACCTCCGTGCCCTGCCGAGCCTTCGACGTCAGGCGGAACTGGCCGCCGTGAAGCTCGACGAGGCCTTTGACGATCGGGAGCCCGAGTCCGGTCCCCTCCTCCGCATTCTTGTGCGCGAGCGAGCCGCGTCCGAACGACGACAGGACGACCGGGATCTCTTCCGGCGGAATGCCGGGGCCGGTGTCCTTGATCGAGACATATTGGCCGCCCGAGCCAGTCCAGCCGACCTTGATCGCGACCGAACCGCCCGGCGGCGTGAATTTGATGGCGTTCGTGAGCAGGTTTAGGGTGATCTGACGCACCGCGCGCTCGTCGGCCCAGATACGCGGTAGGTCCTTGTCCAGCGCGTCTGTGATCGTCAGATTGCGGCTCCTGGCGCGCATCGACAGCAGCCGGCAGCAGTCGTCAACAATTCCGGGCAGCGACAATGGCTCTTCTTTCAACTCGTACCGACCCGCTTCGACGCGCGACAGGTCGAGAATCTCGTTGATGAGCATCAGGAGGTGCTGGCCGCTGACGTGGATGTCGTTCGAATATTCCTTATAGGCGGGGACGCCGTGAGACCCAAAAAGTTCACCCTTCATCACCTCGGAGAAGCCGAGAATGGCGTTGAGCGGCGTTCGCAGTTCATGGCTCATGGTGGCGAGAAAGCGCGATTTGGCGAGGTTCGCGCTCTCCGCTCTCCGGCGCGCCTCATCGGAATTGAGTTTGGCCTGCTCGAGTTCGGCGATGAGTGAGTCCTTCTCCGCCTGGAGGGAGACGTTGCGCGCGGCGGCCGCGTGCAGCCGCCGGACGACCGCCAGGAAATAGCCGATGACCCCGATCGTCATCGCGGCGGCGGGCAGCGCGGCGCTCTGCAATCGCGAGGAATACGCAAGGACGACGCCGACAATGATCGGCAGCATGCCAGCGACGAAGGCTGCGGGGATCGTCGCGGCCAACAGCGACATGATCGTCGAAACCAACAGCGTGATGAGCATCGCGAAGGCCGGCCCGTCGGGCTCCGGGGAGCGCAGCAGCGCGACGATGAGATAGGCCCAGGCGGAGCCGCAGAAGGCCGTCGCCAGAACGAACTTCCGCCGCCATGCGGCCGCGCCTTTTTCGGTTTCGACATTGTCGAGAAACGCGACCGGAAGCGCGTAGACGAGGCCGACGGCGCAGCCGATGAACGCGGCCCAGGTCGCGACCAGTCCCGCGCCGATCAGGCTCAGCGCCAGGGCAGCCGTCCCGAGCGCGACGAGTCCCAGCATCGGCGCCGAATTGCGATTGATCTGGGCGAAGAGCCGCATCGGCGCCACAGAATGGGTTGGAGCCGTCTCGGGCCCGGTCAGGATTTGCCGCGCGCGCCTGAGTTCGAGGTTCATCCGGCGACGGCGCGCCCAGACGTCAGGGTCGGTCCGCCCGCCTGCCTCGCTCTGCGCATTCGACTCGTTCATGACATCCGGCACGCACCGCAACACGCCGGCCGACTATGCTGTCCAAGGGATTAACGAGCGACTGACGCTGGCGGCGCGGGGAAGGATTTTCGTCTCCCGCTCGATTCCGGCTCGGTTAAGATGGTTCCCAAACTTGGGCTGGGAGGGGCGAATGCGGCTTTACAAAGCCAACTACGCGCCGAACCCGCGCAGCGTGCGCGTCTTTCTCGCCGAAAAAGGAGTGTCTATCCGTCGGGTCGAAGTCGATCTCGCTAGGCTCGAGCACAAGACCCCCGAATATTCCGCCGTCAAACCGTTTCAGGTGATTCCGGCCCCAGATCTCGACGACGCAACGGTGATAGGCGAATCGATCGTCATCTGCCGCTACATTGAAGAGTTGCATCCCGACCCCAACCTGTTCGGCGCCATCGGATGGCATCATCCGCAAGGCCCGCGATACCAACCCCGTCCGCAGCCTTGGGCGATCAACGTCGCGCCTGACATGGTGTCGGAGAGGGACGGGAACGGCATCGCTTGCACGGAAACGGAGGCAAAACCGACCAGCGGCGCCACCGATGTAAGAACCATCCTTAGAATCAGTTCACCTTCGGGTCAGGCGGTCCGCGTCTAGTGGGACGAGCTTGAATGCACGCTGAACCCGTCGGCGGGGCTGCTTAGCCAGCGCCGCCCCGGCGCCGCGCCGGCCGCCGATTGGGCCAGCGGACGATGCGCTCCAGCCACAATTCCTGCGGCACGTCGTCCTCGGCGGCGTGGACCCGGCCCCGCACGGAAACGCCGGCCTCGTGAACACTTTCCGACGAACCGGAAACGAGCGGATGCCAATCCGGCAGATCCTTGCCTTCCGAGACCAGTCGATAGGCGCAGGTCACTGGCAGCCAGCTAAGGGAGCGGACGACCGCAGGTGTCAGCCTGACGCAGTCGGGAACCCGGCGGCTGCGACGCCGGTAGTCGCGACATCGGCATTCCTTGGCGTCCAGCAGCGTGCAGCCGATGTCGGTGAAATGGATCTCGCCGGTGTCCTCGTCCTCGAGCTTGACCAGGCAGCACCGGGCGCAACCGTCGCACAGGCTCTCCCATTCTTCGGCCGACATTTCCTCGAGCGTCTTCGCTTTCCAGAACGGCGCGGCTTTGGGGCGCTGGTTCGTCATCGGCGCGGGCTCAAACTCCGGGAGCGAAAGTTAATCCGCGGCGCTGTTCTGGCGCGCCGCCGCCTCCCTTTAGGCTGCAGCGGCCCCTATGTTAAGTGTCGGGATGCAATTCCGCCATCAGACCGCAATCGAGGGCTTTCGTGTCGAGGAGGCGAACAGAAAAAGCGATGACCTGGGCCTCGCGCGCCCTGCTCGCGCTCGACGCCTTCATCGATTCGACCATGTTCGCCGCCGGTCAAAGGACGCTCCGCATCCTGCAGGCGATCGACGACGCCTCCGATCGGATGCACCTTTCCGGCGTGGCCCGGGTCGCGGTCGAAGTCGCGTGTGAGGCTCTGACGCTTGGACTGGCCGGCCTTCTGGTCGCGCTGGCGCTGGCCCTCCCGGCCTTTCGCGAGACGGCCGACGACGACCGCCTGGCGCGCAGCGATCTCGCGGTGACGTTTCAGGATCGCTATGGCGTCGAAGTCGGCAAACGGGGCGTCAACCGCGACGAAGCCGTGCGGTTCGAGGAACTTCCGGACTATTTCATTAAAGCCGTGATCGCGACCGAGGACCGGCGTTTCTTCAGTCACTTCGGCATCGACGTGATCGGCACCTTTCGTGCGCTCACCGTCGACGCCAGGGCCGCCGGCGTCGTGCAGGGGGGGTCGTCGATCACGCAGCAACTGGCGAAGAACATCTTCCTCAGCAACGAGCGGTCGATCGAGCGCAAGATCAAGGAGGCCTATCTCGCGCTCTGGCTCGAGTTCCATTTGACCAAAAAAGAGATCCTTAAACTCTATCTGGACCGCGCATACATGGGCGCCGGCGCTTTCGGCGTGGAGGCGGCGGCGCAGACTTATTTCGGCAAGTCCGCCCGCGACATCGATCTCGCCGAAGCGGCGATGCTCGCCGGCCTCTTCAAGGCGCCCACCAAGTTTTCGCCCCTCGTCAATCTCGCAGCCGCGCGCGCCCGAGCCAACGACGTCCTGGACAATCTGGTCGACGCCGGTTTTATGACTGAGGGGCAGGTGTACGCCGCCCGCCGCAATCTCGCGACGCCGGTCGACCGGCCGCCTCACGACAGTCCGGATTGGTACCTCGACTTCGCCTATTCGGAGGTGAAAGCGCTAGCGGAGGCGGGTAAGCTGGGGAGCGACCGCACCCTGACCGTACGCACCGGCCTCGACAGCACGCTGCAGACCAAGGCCGAGTCGGCGATCGAAACCATGCTGCGCGACAAGGCGCCGGCCTACAGAGCCCATCAGGCGGCCGCCGTGATCGCAACGACCGACGGCCTCGTGCGGGCGATGGTCGGAGGACGCGACTACGGCGCCAGCCAGTTCAACCGGGCGACCGACGCCGCGCGCCAACCGGGTTCGTCATTCAAGATCTTCGTCTACATGACCGCGCTGTTGACGGGGAAATATCACGGCGACACGCCGATCGACGCCTCCAGCATCTGTATCGGCGACTACTGCGTCCACAATTACCACGGCGAAAGCGCCGGGATTCTGCCGCTCTACCGGGCGCTCGCGGAGTCGCTCAACACAGCGGCCATCCGCATGTCGGTCAAGATCGGCGAAGCCTACTGGCCGCCGAAGCAGAGTTATCACCTGGCCAAGATCGCTGCGCTCGGACGCTCCAAGATCGTGGAGACGGCCCGTCTGATGGGGCTCACGACGCCGCTCGTCGACACGGTGTCGCTGCCGGTGGGCGCCGACGAGGTCAAGATGATCGACATGCTCGCCGCCAACGCGACGCTGGCGAGCGGCGGCATCCGCGTGACGCCTTACGCGGCGTTGGAGGCGCGCAACGCGAGCGGCAAGCTTATCTACTCGCGCGCCGCCGACGGCGGGCCGCAAATCCGCGTCCTGCCGGCGGACAAGGTTGCGGAGATGAACGAGATCATGACCCACGTCGTGACCGAGGGCACGGGTCGCGCGGCCCAGATCCCCGGCCTCGTCATTTCCGGGAAGACCGGCACGACCAACAACTCGACCAACGCCTGGTTCAACGCCTTCACCGGCAACCTCGTCGGCAGCGTCTGGTTCGGCAACGACGACAATGCGCCGATGGAGAACCTGACCGGCGGCATATTGCCCGCAATGACGTGGCGGGAGATCATGGCGTTTGCGCACCAGGGCCTAGAGCCGAGGCCGCCGTTCGGCGTCGCCGCCCCTTCCCCGGCCCCCGCCGGGCCGGTCGCACAGGCGCCGGCCAAGGCGGCGACCGAAGACAGCGCTTCGCCTCCCGTCGTCGCACTGTCTCCACGGACGACGCGCGCCATTGAGGACATTGGCGAACTGGCGCGCGCGGCGTTGGCGCGCCTTCCTGTGTCGGTTGCGCCGGAAGCGGAGCCTCCTGGCGTCAGCCAAGAGCGCGGCGTCCCACGCACCGCCATCGGCTCGCCTTAAGCTCACAGCGACTTGACTCCGCGCGGCTCCTGCGCCCCTTGTCGGCCCAACATGGGGATTGTCGTCGCGTGGCGGATTTCGTCAGAATCGTCCTGGTCTGCGCCGTCGGCTGGGCTCTCGGTCTCATTGCGAGCGCGTTTGCGCTGTCGCATCTCAGTCCGTTCGACCGGGTGCGGCTCGGCGCATGGTCGATCGAAGCCCATGCCGGTTCGAATGAGGCTGATCCGTATACGCGCGCGCGCCTGGCGCGGACCGGCGAAATCCCGTTGGCGATCGGCGAGGGCCTGCGACTGACCGCCCGCGAGGACGACGAGGGGCGGCCGCTCGACGGGCGCTGCGTCTACCGAATCGGCCCACGCGCGCCGGCCGCGCGCTACTGGACGTTGAGCCTTGTGGATCCAATAGGCTTTCCCGTCGCCAATCCGGCAGGGCGCTACGGCTTCCGCTCGTCGGAGATTCTGCGCGCCGGCGACGGCGATTTCGTCATCACCGCGGCGGCGGACGTCCAACCCGGAAACTGGTTGCCGATCGGGGCGCCCGGCTCGTTCGCCCTCGTCCTGAGACTCTACGATTCTCCGCTCGGCGCCACGGCGGCTGCAATCGAGCCTTCCGCAGCCCCGCGAGTGACGAGGATCGGCTGCGCATGACGGCGCCCTCCGGCGCGAGAGGCCTCGTGCTCTTTATCGCCGCATCGGCGATCCTCGCGGCCATCGTGCACCTCGTCGTTGTCCTCGTCACGCCGGTCGTCGCCAGCGGGGACGCCTACGCTCGGCTCGCCCCGCTCGGGAAGCTCAACGAGACCGTGGCGCTGCCGCGCGCCGATCCCGGCGATCACATGCTGCCCGACGCCGACCCCGCGGTGGCGATGGCGTTCTGCCGGTACGATCTCGGCGCCGGTCCGATCCGGGTTCGCGCCCCGATTGGCCGCGCGTTCTCGTCAATCTCGTTTCATTCGCCCCGCGGTCCCGCGTTTTACGCCTTGACCGACCGGGCGGGGGCGCGCGGAGCGATCGAGGCGGTCTTGGGGACGCCGGACGACGTCCGCGCGCTCGCCGCCCACGACGACGAAGAAAGCCCTACCCGCGACTTGCGCATTGCGGCGCCCGAGCGCGAGGGTTATGTGATGATCCGCGTCTTTAGCGAGCTGCCGAGCCTCTATCCGGAGGCGGAGGCCGACGCCAAACGGCTGACCTGCGCGCCGGAACCTGCTCCGCGATGAGACGTTGGACGTGTGGACTTTCCCTGTTATCAGCGCGAGAGTGCGACAGGGCTAGGGAAACGCATCTCGCCAGGTAGGACGCCAGAGTGACCACACTGCTCATCAGCCATCCCGCGTGCCTGGCGCACGACATGGGCGAGGGCCATCCCGAGCGTCCCGACAGGATTCGCGCTGTCGACCGTGTGCTTGAAAACGAGGTCTTCCAGATGCTGGCGCGGGACGTCGCGCCGCGCGCGGAGATTGCTGCGATCTCACGAGTGCACCCGGTCGACTACATCGAAGCGATCCGCTCGGCGACGCCGGCCCAAGGTCATGTCGCGATCGACCAGGACACCTCGATGTGCCCCGGAACGTTCGAGGCGGCGCTTCGCTCGGCGGGCGGCGCCATCTTCGCCGTCGACGAGGTGATGACCCGCAAGGTCCGCAACGCTTTCGTCGCGACCCGCCCGCCCGGGCATCACGCGGAAATGGCCACGCCGATGGGCTTCTGCTTTTTCAACAATGCGGCGATCGCGGCGCGGCATGCGCGCGCGGTGTACGGGGCCGAACGCGTTGCGATCATGGATTTCGACGTCCATCACGGCAACGGCACCCAGCACATCTTCTGGAGCGACCCTAATGTGATGTACACATCGACCCATGAGATGCCGAACTATCCCGGCACCGGGTCGATCAGCGAGCGCGGCGAGCACGACCAGATCGTCAACGCCCCGCTCAGGGCCGGCGATGGCGGCGACGTTTTTCGCGAGGCGATGGAGGTGGCCATTTTGCCGCGGATCGACGATTTCGCGCCCGACCTCATCATCATCTCGGCCGGCTTCGACGCCCACCGCCGGGACCCGCTCGGCAACCTCAACCTGGTCGAGGCGGACTACGTCTGGGCCACGCGCAAGCTGATGGAAATCGGCCAGAAGCGGTGCGGGGGCCGCGTCGTTTCGGTTCTCGAAGGCGGGTACGACCTCGAGAGCCTCGCCCGCTCGGTCGCCGCCCACGTGACGACGCTGATGGAAGGATGAGGCGCTCGCCCTGCGGCGCGCCGAATCGCTCGTCCTTGCGCGAACAAGGCGTCAGGATTTTCCTTGCCTAGGGCCTGGAACGGGAGAACATTCGCCGGCGTCGGCTTCTGGAATCAGCCATGCGATACGGCGCCAGCACATTCATTTGGGCCTCGCCCTTCTCCAATCGAACACTGGATCTCTTCGACCGCGCCAAGGCGATCGGCTTCGACATTTTGGAAATCTGCGTCGAGGATCCCGAAACGATCGACGCGCCCGCCATTCGCGACCGGGCGGCGCGGACAGGCGTGTCCATCACGATCTGCGGCGCCTTCGGACCGAGCCGGGACCTGAGTTCCGAGGACGAGGCGATCCGGCAGGGGGGGCTCGCTTATCTCGAGCGCTGCATCGATTTTGCCGCTGACTTGGGAAGCCCGTTCGTCTCGGGGCCGATGTATGCCGCAGTCGGCAACACGCGGCTGCTCGACGAGAGCGCGCGCCGCGAGCAGTGGAAGCGCGCGGTCGCCAGCTTGAAGCGCGCCGCCGCCTTCGCCTCCGAGCGGGGCGTCAAGCTCGCGGTCGAGCCGCTGAACCGTTTCGAGACGGACCTCGTCAACACCATCGATCAGGGGCTCAGGCTCGTCAAAGACGTCGGCGCCGACAACATCGGGCTGCTGCTCGACACCTTCCATATGAATATTGAAGAGAAGGACATTCCCGCTGCGATCCGCCGCGCCAAGGGGCGCATCGTCGAGTTCCACGCCAGCTCGAACGACCGGGGCACGCCCGGCGACGACCACCTGCCCTGGCGCGCCATCGCGACGGCGCTCCGCGACGTCGGTTTTCAGGGCCCGGTCGTGATCGAGGCCTTCACCTCCGAGATCAAGGAGATCGCGAAGGCGGTCTCGATCTGGCGACCGCTCGCGGCGAGCCAGGACGCGCTCGCGGCGGACGGATTGCGGAACCTGCGGGCGACGTTTGCGGAGTAAGCTCGCCGTTCAGCGAAGCGGCCATCCCCGACGGTGCAGCCTTCGAAACGGCGCGATGAGGAACGAGAGGTCAGGGGTTCGGACTGCGTACCATAACGCGGCCCGGTCCTCCTCGGTTTCGGGACGTTCCCTCCTTGCTGCAGGCGCCATCCTTTGTGAGGAGGCCGCAAAAGCTCCGAATCTGGCGTTGGTCTGCGCCTGGAACGCTTCCCATTTCGACCAATCGCCGTTCGCCTTCAGGCGTGCTTTCTCCATCGCGATGTCGGCGCGAACCAATTCCCATTGTACCGGATCAAGTTCCTTGTCAGACATTGCCTGAGTCCTATTCCGGATAAATCCCTGGACGCCCGGCGAGGTTCCCATGTCGAGCGGCCTTTGTCACTGTCGGCGTGAGCGCAGAGCGCTGCAAGCAACGAGCGACAAATGTGCGACGGCAGCGCGAACACACCCTGTCCGTGGTCCAATCCTACCTTTCGCTGCCCGCTTATTCACCCGTGAATCGTGACCTTTCAACGCGTTACACTCGAGTTCGCGCAAATGGACTGGACCCCAAGAGTGAGACACGGATAAAAGGGTGACATGGCTTCCGAGCGAGGGAAGCATGTCGGACGCATCTCCCAGGGTCTTTTCCACCGAGTTCAAGGTCGATCTGGTCGCGCGGCTTGAACGGGGCGAGCCGGCGGCGAAGGTGGCGCGCGAGAGTGGGGTGGCGCGCAAGCTGCTTTACGATTGGCTCAAGGCCTATCGGACGCAGGGGGCCGCCGGGCTCAACCGGAAGCGCGGTCGCAAGGTCGGGTGGCGGCCGCCGCCTCCCGCGCTCCCTGCGTCGTCCGAGCCTGCGTCCGCGGACGCCGGCCCGTCCGCCGCGGGGGGCGCGGATGAACTGGCAAAGGCCATGGCGCGGATCGCCGAGCTCGAGCGGATCATCGGCCGCCAGCAGGCGGACTTGCATTTTTTTCGCGAAGCCTTGCGGCTTTGGGACGCGACGAGCCGAAGCGCCGGCGCGCCCATCTCTACGCGGTCATCCAGGAAATGACCGACGTCGAGCCGCAAGGCTTTTCCGAGCGAGGCTTTTCCGAGAAGGACGCCGACATTCAGCGTCTGTGCGCCTTGAGCGGCGTGTCGCGCGCCGGCTACTACCGCCATCTCGCGCCCAAGGCTTCGAAACGCGACGACGCCGACCTGCGCGACCTCATCCAGCGCATCGCGCTCGACAATCGCCATTACGGCTATCGCCGCATCGCCCATGAGCTCAGGCGTCAGGGCCTGATCGTCAACGCCAAGCGGGTGCTGCGCCTGACGCGCGAGGACAATTTGCTCGTCCTGCGCCGCCGCCCCTTCGTGCCGCAAACGACGATGAGCCGGCA